>JBFEPU010000146.1:0-7157 GCA_041549915.1 Anaerolineae bacterium
GACCGGCCACAGATTGTCCCTGCAATGGGTGACCTTCTTCGATGACCACTCCGGTCTCGGGATCTACACCACCGAGGAAACCAATGGCCGCGGGCGACACCAGCGCCTGCCCACGCGCGTTCCCGCGGAAGATCACCCGCCCTCGCAACTTCTGCATCTGGTCATGCCTCGCAGTGTTCAGAGGAGCCAGGCCAGTGACCACTCAGCGCCGCCTCGATGCACAGCTCCAGTGTACCAAAGCGCCGTTGCAGGCCGGAATGGGTGGGGCTGTAGAAGGCCGCCTTGGCAGAGTTGGTTGCCATGGCTCGGAAACCCATCTCCTCTATCGGTGCAACAACCATGCATGTATCCGCAAACACTTTGCCGCCTGCAGCTTCGACGCTCTGCACAAGCCCATGGCGCTCAGCCTGTGAGCGAACCTGTCGTGAAGTGCTGATCCACAGTGTGGCGCGAACTCGCTTGCCGTCCAGCAAAGCCACCACTCGTTCGATGTCGCTGAGCGAGCTATGCGGACAGCCAAGGCTCACAAAGTCAATCTCGTCGAGTGGAGAATTGAGCGCGGCAAAGCCCGGCGACAGATCATCAATGCGAATCACCGGGAGGACCGGAATCGTTGGTGATGCGGTCTCATCAAATCCCAGGGCCTTCTCTGCTTCTGGAGTCACGCCCTCGATGTGGTACAGCGCAACCGCGCCGCCGGCAGCCATCGCTGCACCCAGGGCCATCAGCTCCTCTAGGGGTGGCACCTTTGCCAGAGTGTCTTTGTCCTGAAAGCGGAAGTAAGGCACCCCATCTTCCACTTGGCTGCCCACCAGATAGCCCAGCGCACCATAGTCAGCCTGGCTGCGCACCCGGCAGCGTACCTCGATGATGTGTGTGGCTGCCCGATTCTCCGTCAAATGCAGTCCATAGGCCGCAGTGCGTCCGGTTATGGCCGCGGCAAGTGCGCTTGGACCACCCTCCCGATTGGTGCGTGCAGCCAAGACGGAATTGGCAACACTGACCGCCGACGATTCGCTCCAGGCCAAATGCTCGCCTGCCTGCGGCACATATCCAGCCAGGTACGGCGTGCAGGTGCACGTCAGCGCCACACCCATCGACGAAAGAGCGTCCACAACGCGCTGCTGCTTGCGCGCAAACTCCGCTGCAATGCCCATCTCACGCCAGCGCTCCAGGTCCATGCCTGCCGGGTTCATGAATGCTGGCACCTGGACACGCGCACCGCCTGCAGCCCATTCCTCGAGGAATTCCAGCCCGGCGTCTCCGAGGTTCTTGTAGCTGACGCCAGCTACCTGGGCGCTCGCTACGGGCACTAGCTTGGACGCTTCGTAGATCTCAGCCAAAGCGGCTATGATCTGCATCGCTTTCTGCACTGCTGGCCCGTCCCTGCCGGCCAGCGCGGCCTGCTCTTCTGCCGTCAGCTGCACCATTCAGTTGCTGCTTGACCTCCCCAAGAGTGATTCGAACACCAGGTAAATGGCCAGCGCCAGGATCAAGAACAGCAAAGCCAATTGCCAGAGATTGACCTGCACAAAGAACACGATGCGAACCTTCCGCCAGATGAGCACAAGGGCGAAAAGCAGCGCCAATGCCCACAGCAAACGCTTGGTTACCTGGTGCAAGTTCGTCCGCCTTCTTGGTATCTACGGGCGCCTACGGGCTGGCAGTCGGACACATGCCCCTCGAGCCCTATGCCTGGTACCTGACCTTACGAAACGCCGCTAGCTCATGCTCTGTTCGAAGCGCGCCAGAGTGCTTGTGCCAGGGGATCGTTGCATCAAGGCCCATCTTGGCGGTGCGCGATTTCTGTCCCGGCGCGTGAAGCGCGGAAGGATCGAGTGAGCTGCTGGGTTGATCGCTCCAGATCACCAGATCGCGACTGGCCTGAAAGCGCGTGGCGATGGCCCACTCCAGTTCGGCAGGATCGTAGATATCGATGTCATCGTCCACGACCAGCACATGCTTGAGAGAGCTGTGCCCTCGAAAGGCCGCCTCTACGGCACGCCTGCCGTCCTCTGGATCGCGCTTTCGGATCTGAACGGCGCAGTGCAGCCAGGAGCCACCACCGGGTGTGAGCAGAACATTCAGGCAATCGCACACTTCGCTGACGGATTGGTATATGGTAGGCTCGCGGGGCAGCCCCATCAGCAGCTTGTGCTCCATCCCTCCCGGAAGCAGAGCCTGATACAGCGCGTCATCGCGGTGGCTGATGGAATGGATTTCCACCACCGGCTGGCGCCGCACGATGTCCATCGTCTCGGTCAGATCGAGGAAAGGACCTTCTTCGACCAACTGTGAGGTGATGCGTCCTTCCAACACGATCTCTGCGTCGGCAGGCACAGCAAGCGAGACGGTGCGACACCTCACCAGAGGTGTTGGAGCCAACGCATTGGCGATGGACAGCTCATCGACACCTGGCGCGGGACTCATCGCCGCTGCAAGCAGCACCGCCGGGGAGTTCCCGATGCAGATAGCGATCTCCAGGTCGCCGCCTGCCTTCTGCCAGGCCATGTGCGTGCCGCGCCCTTCCACAAGCCGTATGGCGAAGTGTCGCTCGTCCAAGCGCAACAGGCGGTGAAAGGCCATGTTGATGCCCAACTCGGGGTCCCTCACAACGGCCACTCCCGCCGTAACATAGCTCCCTCCGTCGCTGGGCAGATGCTTCAGCGCAGGGAGTCTGTGAAGATCTACCGACCTCTCGACTACCTGCTGACAAGGCGCTGGCGAGGCACTACTGTCTACGATCTGTGGCGGAACAGGGTTGCGCAGGGCTTTTGCCAGGACGAAAAGCAAGGTCTCCTTGGGCACGCCCAGACCAAGGGCAAGGAACTCCCTTTGGGAACACAGTCCCGCAACCACAGCATAGTCCGAACCCACAACGTGTCGAAACAGCACCGGCTGCTCGCTGCGCTGATCGATCATCGCAGCGAGCTTCAGGCACGGACTTGTCTCTTCGGAAATCAACTCCACCTGGCCTGCGTTCCTCAGCGCCTCCAAGTATTCACGGAAGTTCATGCTCGCTTATCCCTCACGCGACAGACCTTCTTCGCTAAGCAGCGCCTCCACTCCTTGTGCGGGCACTCGTGTGATGCGAAACCGATCAAAGTCACGCACCACCACCGTGTCGGGGAAGATTGGCGAGGCTTCTGCCAAGATCTGCTTGGGAGCGTATCGCCGGGAAATGTGCGTCAGGAACAGCTTCTGTACCCCAGCCTCGTACGCGAGACTCGCTGACTGGGAAGCGGTAAGGTGGCCAAAACGCACTGCCATGTGTGCTTCAACATCCAAGTAGGTCGCTTCAATGACCAGCGCGTCTGCACCGGACACCCACTCGACCAGCCCTTCGGTTTGTGCAGCATCACCGACCCACGCAAGCTTCACGCCCGGGATCAGGGGGCCCAGCACTTGTGCCGGATGGACGACCTCGCCGTCAGCTAGTGAGATTGACTTGCCCTGCACCAAGAGCCTGCGTTCCGGTCCCGCGGGCACGCCCAAGCGCTCAGCCTCTTCCGCCAGGAATGGGCGGCGGGCCTCCTCATCAAACAGGAACCCAAAACATCCTGGTCCACGATGCGCCACAGGGAAGGCAGTTATCGTCAGCCCCCGCCGCTGCCACAAGACGCCAGGCTGCAGCTCATGGTACGTGATCCTCAGCTGAACTTCCCCACCCCGCAAGACCACATTCATCAGATCACGCACGCGCTCCAAGGCCCACCCGCCGCCATAGATGGCCAGATGGCCTGCCGCTTCCCAGCGAGCGAAAGTGGATACGAGCCCACCGAGACCCAGTATGTGGTCAAGATGACCATGGGTCAACAGCACCTTGTCGAGCCGCTTGAAGCCCAACCCGCTCTTCAGAATCTGGCGTTGCGTTCCCTCCCCGCAATCGATCAGGAAACGTTGATCCTCATGCAGCACCATTGCTGCTGAAAGGCCCCGGTCAACAGATGGGGCAGAGGCAGATGTGCCAAGGAAGACGAATTCGAGCATGATACCTTTCACTCCAAGGAGGGGGGAATGTGCGAGCGCAGCGTGCGCCCGCAGAGAGAGGACGAGAGTGCTGTCCTCTGAGGTGCGGTTCCCGGGTTGTGTTCACTGACGCCAGGGCGCTATGTCCTATCGGGCGGAATCAGCCAACCACGAGGCGAGATCAGCAGATTGGTGTCGTTGCAGCCGGCTGAGCAGCGGTATTGGTGACAAGTGCTGCAGGCTACTCCGCCTTGCCAACCAGGCTCCGCCACTCCCCGTGGATCCCGTCATCCGTGACGCCATAGTAGTAGTGCACCTTGTCGCCATCGTCCTTGTCACGCTGCACAAGGTCGTAGCGTTTGCGTCCTGCGCGACGATACGCCTTCCAGATACCGATGTTTCCGTCCCAGGTTACCTCATCGAGCCGCACGGGATGATCCTCGTACTCTGTGATGGCGTAGCGCCAAAGGCGGCGTGCAGAGCTGCGGGTCACGTTCCGTACGACGTTGCCGTTGCGCAGATCCTTGACCGTGTAGTACTGGGTCCCTTTGCGCTCAACAACCTCGACTACCTCGACACCAGTCCGCGGATGTCGAATGGGCTCCCCCGCGGCTACGACTCCCTCAACCGGAACCGCCTTCTGCGCAGCGTCGGGCACGACGAGAACGGGCTGCACCAGCTGTACGATCTCATCGCGAACTGCACGACTGGTCTCGGACTCCTGCCGTAAATAGATTTCGACCCCGTCCATTGCGTACGGCAGGTTCTCGCCTCGGGGAACCGTCACACGCAGCACGCTCCTACCCCGCGACCTCAGGACGTCCACGTCAACTTCGATTGGTGGAACCACAGTGCGATCGATCTCAGCAACCAGCAAGCGAGTCGCTTCGTCGGGACGATTCACACCCAACGGGGCGTTGCGGGCCTTGGAACTGACACCAATATAGAGGGTACCCCCGTTTGTGTTGGCAAACGCCACTACATCACGCAGTATGGCACGCAGGTAGCCGCCCTTGCGTGCCATGCGCTCGTGGAACGATTGCACGATGCTGGCACCTGCTTCCTGAGCCACCCGCACATAATCAAAAGACGGCTCAGTCGGACGAAGGGGCCTTGTGCGGGTGAAATCATTACCGAGCAGCACCTCCTTGATGGCCTCGAAGCTCACCTCAGGCAGCAGAATCTCAGTCACACGATCCCCCACACCGAGAGCATGCTTGTCGCTGGGGTCACGATCCAAGCGATGGGCATCGGAACCCTGTATGCAGTGCATCCGCCGTGGGTATTCCGGCTTCGAGCCGTCGTAGAAAGAAGCCGTGGAGTGCCGTCCCGTTCGCTCCAGGTCTGTAACTTCAAGAGCGTGCAGATTGGGATCCTGAGTGTAGGCAATCTTGGTCTGCCCGCCGAAATCGTAGCCACGCAAGGCCACGCCGTGCGTCGAATTGGCATGGGCGGCAATCACCAATCCGCCTGCATCAGCAATAATGCGGTAGGCAGTCAACACATCGCTCGTTGCCCCGACTTCGGTGGAACCGACGTCCAGCCTGTCCGCCGGGACTCTCAAACTGAGCAGGATATGCTCCAGTTCGCGAACGGAAGTCTCGGGTGGGAAAACGCCCAGAATATGAAAGCCCAAGGTCGCCGTGAACTCGAACCCGGGCAAGATCAAGAGATCGCGGCCCAGACGCCGGTACTCATCAAGCTCGTTCTTCTCATCGCCCCGCAGACGTCCAAGGCGCTCCAGTAGCTCCAGTTCCTGGATCCTCCTGCGGATGGCGTCGATGCCGGCAACGGTGTTGTGATCAGTAATGCCAACAATGTCCAGGCCACGCTCTGCCGCTCTCCGCAGTACGTGGAGATGGGTGGCACCTTCCTGTTCGTAGTGATCGGATGATGCTGGCGTGTGGATATGCAGGTCCATGCGACGCCACGTCGTTTTGGTATTGCCTTTTCTATGCTTGGACACTGGTTACCTCTTCTACCCTCCCTCCATTGGTCCCTGCCCCCTTTCCGTCAGGGATTGCTGCCGCTAACACCTCATCCACCCGCTCCACCAGCACAAATCTCATCTCCTTTTTCACATCTTCGGGCAACTCCTCCAAATCTTGCTCATTCCGTTTGGGCACTATCACTGTATCAAGGCCGGCGCGTCGTGCGGCCAGCACCTTTTCCTTGAGACCGCCAATCGGCAGCACCTGACCACGAAGCGTGATTTCACCCGTCATGCCCACCTTGGGGTCAACTGGCCTGCTGGTCAGCAAGGAAACCAGAGCGGTCGCCATGGTGACGCCAGCTGAGGGGCCATCCTTCGGAATCGCGCCAGCCGGAACGTGCAAGTGGATATCACTCTTGGCAAACACGCCATCCTCGATGCCCAACTCCTCAGCCTTGGAGCGCACATAGCTCAGGGCAGCCTGGGCTGACTCCTTCATGATGTCACCCACCTGGCCAGTGACGGTGAATTCTTTTCCGCCAGGCATCCGCGTCGCCTCCACGAACAGGATGTCGCCGCCCGTGACGGTCCAAGAAAGACCGGTGGCTACACCTGGGATCATGGTCCGCTCGGCAGCCTCGAAGAAGTAACGGGATTTGCCCAGCAGCTCGCCTACCATCTCGGCGGTGATGGTAGTTCTCGCTTTCGTATCCCCTGCTGCAATCTTGGTGGCGACCTTTCGACAAATCGAGCCTATCTCACGTTCCAGATTGCGCAGCCCGGCCTCCCGCGTGTAGTCACGGATGATCCGCTGCAGCCCTTCATCTTTGAACTCGATCTCGTCTGGCCGCAGCCCGTTCTCACGCAGCTGGCGAGGAATCAGGTAACCATGCGCTATCTTGAGCTTCTCTTCCTCAGTGTAGCCAGACAGCATCAGGATTTCCATGCGGTCTCTGAGCGGTGGCGGGATAGGATCGAGCAGGTTCGCCGTTGTGATGAACATCACCTGCGAAAGGTCAAAAGCCACGTCCAGGTAGTGGTCGCGGAATTCACGGTTCTGCTCGGGATCGAGCACCTCAAGAAGCGCTGAGGCTGGATCGCCGCGCCAGTCCATGCCAATCTTGTCTACCTCGTCCAGCATGAAGACTGGAGTCCTGGAACCCACACGCTTGATGGCCTGGACAATGCGCCCAGGCATTGCCCCGATGTAAGTGCGACGATGCCCACGAATCTCAGCCTCGTCCCGCATCCCACC
>JBFEPU010000147.1:0-7143 GCA_041549915.1 Anaerolineae bacterium
CGGTATGGGGGCAGTACGGGAGCGACATGAGTTCGCTGAACATGCCGTCGGGGATAGCGGTGGATGGGGCAGACAACATCTATGTGTTGGATTCTGCCAACCACCGTGTGCTCAAGTTCGCACCACTTGCCTCAGTCAGTGAAAGTCGTAGGTAGCAGCCAGGTCAAGGTTGACTGGCTGATTCGGCAGAGTGGCCCAGAGTGTCACACGCTCGATAGTGGCCGCTGTGATATCGGCTCAGACCCTTCAGTGGATCGGTTCACCGGCCAATGACCATGGTCCGGTCCACGTGATACGCACTTTTACGAGTTGACCGCGTCGGTTTGCGCTATCCTCGAAGTAGACCAGCTTGTTCGTGCTCGTCCGCCCTCTCCACCTACCCCTGTGGCGCTCCTCTACCAGTACTTCCACGCTCTTCCCCATCAGCGCACTATTGATTTCGCCAGCAATGTCTGCTTGCAGCTTCTCCAGTTGGGCGCGGCGGCGTTCCTTCTCTGCCTCCGGCACGTCATTGGGAAGGCGCGCGGCAGGTGTTCCCGGGCGAGGCGAATACCTGGCGATGTGGACAGTGTCGAAGCGCAGCGAAGACAGCAGGTCGTAGGTTGCTTGGAACTGAGCCTCGCTCTCGCCAGGGAAGCCCACGATGACGTCTGTCGCGATGCTGCAGCCAGGTACGCGCTCACGGATCTCAGCCACCAGGTCGCGGTAGGCAGCGACGGTATAGCTGCGCCCCATGCGTCTCAGGACGGAGTCGTCGCCCGACTGGACCGGCACTTCAAAATGTGGGCAGACCTTTGGCAGGCGGCAAACAGCATCGATCAGTTCGCTGCTCATCTCCGCGGGATGAGATGTCAGGAAGCGGATGCGGCACAACCCGTCGATCTGGTGCACAGCTGACAACAAGTCCGCAAGGTTTGGCGCAGCAGAGGCCAGATCAAGTCCGTAGGCGTCCACATTTTGGCCCAGCAGAGTGACCTGTCGCGCTCCACGCTGCACCCACTCGGCCACTTCAGCGACGATCTCCGGCAGCGAACGACTGCGTTGACGTCCGCGCCGCAGCCGCACGATACAGTACGTGCATCGATGATCGCAGCCGTGGGAGATCGGCACCAATGCGCAGACCCGGTCGGCGGACGAATGCTGCAGGTGCCTATTGGCAAGAGCCTCAGCAGCAAGGGGCATGCGTTCACGGGCGAGCTTCAGCAGGCCAGCGGTGTCCGAGGGTTCAAAGAAGGCGTCCACATAAGGGAAGCGCTCTTCCAGGGAGACCCTGTCGTCGACGAAGCAGCCCATCACGCTGATGACCGTCTTAGGCTTGGTACGCTGCAGGTTCTTCAGTGAGCTGAGCCTGCCGACCACCTTGTCCTCTGCCTTTTGCCGGACGACGCATGTGATCAACACCACCAGGTCCGCCTCTTCGGGATCTGAAGTGGGCAGCAGGCCCATTCCTTCAAGCCCCGTGCGCACCGTCGCAGCGTCTGCTTCGTTCATCTGGCAGCCGATGTTCCACAGGTAGTACCGCTCCATGGTCGGTAATTTAGCCCTGCCCACCCCTTTTGTCAAGCAGCTTGCCCAGCTATCGACCGCGCAACCAGAAGGAGCAATCTGGCGCCCTGCGCAGTCCAGGACCTCTTTCCTTTTGCCTGTGGTTGTGGTACAATTGCCTCGCAGAAGAGCCCCAGGAGGATGCTCATGATCCCCATACGCGACATCAATCCTACCCGTCGTTTCCCCGTGGCTACTGTTCTGATCATTGTCCTCAACGTCATTGTCTTTGTCTTCGAGTTCCTGCTTCCCTACGATACGCTTGAAGCGGTGGTCACTACGTGGGGACTGGTGCCGAGCCGTCTGGTCAGTCTTGAGCCGCTGGCCTTTGTGACGATCTTGACCTCGATGTTCCTGCACAGTGGACCCGCGCACTTGCTTGGCAACATGCTCTACCTGTGGATATTCGGCGACAACATCGAGGCGGCCATGGGCTCGTTTAGGTTTGTCATTTTCTATCTCCTCTGCGGCTTGGGGGCTGCCCTGGGCCAAGTTGCGGTATCGCTGCGCTCCACTGTCCCTATGGTGGGTGCCAGCGGGGCTATCTCGGGCATCTTGGGCAGCTACCTGGTGCTGTACCCGCGTGCCGAAGTGGAGACCCTCGTTTTCCTCGGCTATTTCCTACGGTTCATTCGACTGCCCACGGTCGCAGTTCTCGGTTCTTGGATTCTCTTGCAGCTGTTCAGTGGAGTGCTATCGCTGGGAATGCAGGCGACTGGTGGTGTAGCCTGGTTTGCCCACGTCGGCGGATTCGTCACCGGGATCCTCCTCATCGCCTTTTTCAGGCGGCCCAGGTGGTGGGAGTGATGGTCAGCACGGCGCGGGTGCTCTACCGGCTGCAGTTGCTCGATAGTGATCTCTCAGAGAGACTGAGCAAGCTTCGCGAGGCGGAGGGGCTCGTGGGCGAGAGTCGGGAGTTGCGAGCGGCACGCCGGGCCCGCGACAAGGCGGCTACAGAATTGGCCACTTGGGGCACGCGCCTGCGTGAACTGGAAATGGACCTGGAAGCTCTTAACAGCAGAATCACTGGCACCCAGGAGCGGTTGTACAGTGGACAGGTCACCAATCCCAAGGAACTGTCCGCCCTTGAGCAAGATCTCCAGCACTCGAAGCTCTCCCGCGACCAGGTGGAGGATCAGGTCCTACTCGCTATGGAGCGCGTTGACAGATGTGAGAAGGCTGCCGCCGATGCGGTGGCCCGGCTGGACGAAGTGGAGGCCCGGTGGCGTGCGCAGCAAGGCCAGCTGGCCACGGAGATTGAACAACTGCAGGCCCAGGCAGCTGCGCTGAACCAGGAACGAGGGTCGGTGGCAGCCCAACTCGGAGCGAGCGACCTGGCTCTGTATGAGGAGCTGCTGCGCACGAAGGGAGGGCGCGCAGTTGTGCTACTGGTGGACCAGATGTGTCAAGGGTGTCGCGTCACGGTGCCGTCCAGCAAGGGGCAGCAGGTGCGCCGAGGCCGGGAAGTGGTCACTTGCACGAACTGTGGGCGCATTCTGACTACCGAGCAATAGACAGGGCCGCTGGTTCGTCCGACCGGCGACACAGAATCTGGAACCCATTGCCAGATTGAGGCGTCGTGAGAGACAGCGCCTTCGGCGCAAGCGGGTTCTGTGTTGTCCTGCGAGGGTGCAGGCACTTCCAAGGGAGGGAGGATGGGTCGCATTGCTGTACCACAGATGGGTGAGCTCCCACGGTCCGCCGACGTGGTTATCGTGGGCGGTGGCGTCGCTGGGTGTGCAACCGCCTTCTATGCCACCGAAGCGGGCCTTGATACGGTCGTCGTGGAACGTAGGGACGGACTGGGGACTCTGACGACGGCTGCATCGGAGGAATGCTTCCGGGCGCAGTTCGACGAGCCGGAAAACGTGAAGATGATGCTGGAGAGCATTGCCGTATTTCGGGACTTTGCGCGAGTGATCCGCATTCCTGGCTATGACATCAATCTCCGGCAGCAAGGCTACCTGTTCCTGACCACTGATGAGAATGGAGTCGAGCTTCAGAGGAGGCGGGCAGAGCGACAGCACAGCATGGGTCTGTCCGATGTCGAGTTGCTGGATGGCGATGAGACGCGGCGACGCTTTCCTTTCGTAGGCCCGGCTGTCCTGGGAGCCACGTTTCGGGCTGGTGACGGATGGTTGTCAGCGCATGAACTGACCTTTGGGTTCGCGAAAGGAAGTTCCGCCCTGTTCGCACTACGAACGGAGGCCACGAACATCCTGTTGGACGCGCATGGGGTCGCCGCCGTGACAACGACGCGGGGCCAAGTCTCGACTCGCTGTGCCATCGTGTCCGCTGGGCCGTTCTCGGGTGTGGTTTCCTTCTGGGCGGGCCTATGCTTGCCACTCACAATCCTGCGAAGGCAAAAAGTGGTGCTTGGCAGCGCGCCCCTGGTTCCGCGCGGAGCGCCAATGACCGTCGACTCGGATACCGGTGTCTACTGGCGACCAGAGGTAGGAGGTGCAGCTCTGGGCTGGGCGCTGCCCGAGGAACCCAGTGAGCCCCTGGAAAAAGTACCGACCGACTGGACGTTCCCGGCCATCGTGCTCGATGGCGCAGCTAGACTCGTGCCTTTCTGGAACCAGATCGCCGAAACGCTCACTCGTGAGAACGTCTTTCTCAGCGCAGGCCAGTATACATGCACCCCAGATCACAAGCCAATCATCGGGCCGTGCAACACTGTCCCCGGGCTGTACTTCAATCTAGGGTACAGTGGGCATGGGATCATGGCCAGTCCGGGTGGGGCGAGGCTGCTGCTGGATCTAATTGTTGATCCTGGTAGGAATGCGGACAATCCGTTCCGACAGGGGCGTTTCGAAGCAGACGGTGTCAGTCTCGCCGAGGAATGCATGGTTCTGTAGAAGCTTCGAACACACGATCGGTATCAACTCGGAGTGCTGATGTCACTAGGGAATCCATACATTGTTGACCGGCCGTTGGCGGAAGGCGACCCCTTCTTTGGTCGGTACAACCTGCTGGTTGGAGTGGCACAGGGGGTGCGACGGGGCCGGCAGTTGGTTCTTGTCTACGGCCCGGCCAGGACGGGCAAGACCTCCTTCCTTCGCCAGTTGATGAAAGGACTCGCTGCGGATTTCTTGGTTGTGAGTGTTCAGCTGGCGTGGCCAGAGAACGGCAGCCCAAGCCAAGTCATGCAGGGCCTGCGAGCCAGCATAGCTGAGGAACTGACCGCCGTGCTCGGGGAGCCTGTGCCCGACTTGGTTGCAGCGCTCGCCGTTCTGCGCGATCGCGAAGCAGTGATCCTCATCGACGGTTTGTCTGTGACGGACCTGTTTGGTGACCCGGGCGCTGATTTCGTGGCGCAACTGCAGGGGTTCATGGCGCGAACACCTGCGGTCCGTTTTGTTCTAACCGTTGATGGGATGCCCGCAGGTGCTTCGCTTCTCAATCCTGCTCTCGCCTCGCTGCCTTCGCTGGAGCTGGAACCGTTCACGTTGGAGGAGACGGAGGAGACACTGCTCAGGCCGGCGACGGGCAGGCTTACGTTTGACTTTGCAGCAATGCGCCGCATCTGGCAGCTCACTTCTGGTCACCCATACTTTGTGCAGCTGTTCGGCTACCTGCTGTTCATCCGGCACGCGGTCGCGGGACGGGTGGGCCTTCACGGCGTTGACGAGATTGTTGCGGATGTGCTCGCTGCTGCCCATCCCATCATGGACAGGATCTGGCAAAGTTGCTCAAGTCAGACGCGAGTGCTGCTCTCGCTGACGAACGAACTGCAGGGCCGCCACGGTGTTCTGACCGTGGGTGAACTGCGAGACTCTGCACGGCAGCAGGGCGCTCCGCTATCTGACGAAGCCATCGAAGCGGGCATGCAGGAATTGCTGGCTGTGGGGGTCCTGCGGCGCCTGAGTGCCGACAGCTACTCCTTCTACTCAGATCTGTTTCGACAGTGGCTTTCGAAGTACAAGCCTTTGGCTGCGATCCTGGAAGCGTTGAGCATGAAGCGACGCCTACCCATGTTTGCCACGTCAAGGCCATGGCGTCCTTTCAGCTGGCGATCGGCCGGGCTGTGGCTCGCTGCCGTGGGGATGCTGAGTGCCATTATTGTGTTGTGGAACATGCGTGGATCTGCTCGGCGTGTGGCCATGGAATCATCTCCAAGCGCGACGCCCAGCCCTTTCGCTACGCGCGCCACGCTGGTGATCGGGCCTGCCTTGGGGAGGATTGCGTACATGGCCAAGGACGACCCTGACGCCATGTGGGATGTCTGGGTCATGCGCGCAGATGGGTCGGACCCGCAGCGCTTGACGGAGGATCCAGCGCACGACATGTCTCCGGGGTGGTCCCCGGATGGGGAATTCATCGCCTTTGTGTCGGAAAGGGACGGCAACAGAGAAATCTATGTGATGAAGGCTGACGGAACGCAACAGATCAACCTCACGCATCATCCATCTGAGGATTGGAGCCCGGCCTGGTCCGCAGATGGCAGCAGCATAGCATTCTCTTCCTATCGCGATGGCAACTGGGAGATCTATGTCATGGGGGGCGATGGATCCAACCCCGTGCGGCTGACCCAGAACAGCGCGGCCGACTACGGGCCTTGCTGGTCCCCGGATAGCCAGCAGATCGCATTCCATTCGAATCGCGATGGCAACTGGGAGATCTATGTGGTAGATCGTGACGGTGAGGGGTTGCGACGACTCACGGAGGATGAGGCGACTGACTTTGCTCCTGCCTGGTCTCCTGATGGTAGGACAGTCGCATTCGAGAGCTATCGCGATGGCAACATGGAGATCTACCTGATGGCTGCCGACGGGTCAGACGTGCACAGTCTGAGCAATGAGCCATACTCGAACGAACATGGCCCTGCATGGGCGCGAGATGGTACCAGACTGCTCTACTTCTCGAATCGCGATGGAGGATGGGACATCTTCTCCATGAGACCGGACGGGACGGAGAAGACGAATCTGACCCTCAGTCCGTACCTGGAGCAAGGCCCAAGGTGGCATGAGTAGGAGAGGCGTATGGACTGAAGACCAGGGGCTGAGCACCAGTCAGCCCCTTTTCAGTCTCTGCTGCGCCTAGCGCATCCTGTGGGCCAGTCTGCGCCGCACTGTATCTCTGCTGAGCCCGGACACGGCGAGCACCTTGCGTCTGGACCTGTGTCCGGAGAGGATGTGCACCTGTCTCCGGGCCACGCCAAGGATGTCAGCGACGAAGGCGATGAGTGCGGCGTTTGCCGCGCCTCGAACTGGAGGAGCATTGAGCCTGATTCTCAACGCCTCTCCATGCTGGCCGACGATCTCGTTCTTGGGCGCGCGCGGCACTACATACACCGCGATGGTTGCACCGCCTTCGCAGCTGCCGACCGCACCCTCCATGGCTAGGTCTTTAGAAGATTAGGGCGATGAGTATGCGGCGCAGTAGCTCCAGGATCACCAAGGCCACCATGGGGGTGATGTCCAGATCCCCAAAAGGGGGTATATATCGCCGCAGGGGAGCCAGTATCGGCTCAGTCACCTGGTACACGAGCCGCACCAGCGCATTGTGGCGCTCGGCGTTGATCCAGGAGAATAGTACCCGCAGGAGGATTGCCAGGCTCAATGCCCACCTGCGAAGTGGCCTCGACCACGCGCC
>JBFEPU010000148.1:0-7125 GCA_041549915.1 Anaerolineae bacterium
AGTGAGAACCTACGATGGCGTGCCAGAGCGGCAACCAAACCCAGGGGCACCCCAATCAGAGCCCCAAGAGCCATAGAGAACAGCAAGAGGCCGAGACTCTTATCAAGAGTCCTCACCACGCCATCGATGATGGGCCTCTCCGTGTCCCGATACCAGTAGAAGAACCTGGGGCTGCCGTAGTAGGTGCCTGGATCGCCACGCATCAGCCCGCTTAGAAAGTCAGCGGACTCGCCCACTGACCGTGTGACTGCCCGCCCCAGGTCAACACTCTGACCCGCCTGGCCGATACCGGCCATCCTCAGGCCGAAAAACGTCAAAAAGACAATGACGATCGCTACGATCGCGGTGTAAAGCAGAGGCTTTACAACAAAGTCAAGGAAGGGAGTCAACGGACGAAGCAAGGGCGAGATCTCAGCCTCATAGAGATCGGAGAAGAGGTCGCGGGCGCTGGTAGTCTCCTGCGTGACTGGGCTGGATTCCGCGGTGGGCACTGGCAGGCGAACCGTGTCCTCCCCATGGCTAGCCAAGCGCGCCTGGGTGGTCCCTAACAGAACGGCAACCTGTTCCTCCTCGCACACCTCCCGCAGCATGCTCAGGAAGCGCTCTTCCTCGTCACGGGTTAGTGCGGCAGTTGGCTCATCCGCCAGGATGATCACCGGCCGATTCACCAGTGCCCGAGCCAGCGCCACAAGCTGACCCTCGAATGGTGTGAGATCCGCGACCCCTTTGGAAAGCAGATAGTTCAGTCCCAATCTCTCCAGCAGTGCCTGCCCTCGCTGCGCGGCCTGCTGGTCTGAGGTCCGGACGAACTTCTGGGGCAACTTGACGTTCTGCAGTACGCTGAGTTCGGGCAAGAGCTGAGGCTCACGGAAGAGGAATCCCATCTTCTCTGCGCGCAGCCGTGCACGCTCGGCGCGGGACATGTCTTCCGCAGCTGTGCCCCCGATGCGAAGCACGCCACCCGCAGGCTCAGTCAGCCCGGACAGCATCCCCATCAGAAGCTTGATATCTGCAGGATGCTCGCCGAGAACAGCGACAAACGCACCAGGATGCACCACGACATCCGGGATGCGCCACAAGAATGCCTTGTCATCGATTGCCCTGCGGCTCTTGGTCAACGAGAAGGCCTCGAGTGCAGGCTTTTTCTGCGACGTACCGCGCCCTCTTAACACTGCAATAGCACCCCTATAGGAAGAAGCAGACCGCTAGCACAGCGCTCAACAAACAATGCTCTAGCGAAAGCCGACGCCTTTTGCACCAGGCATATACAGTCTGACTCGGACAGAGTTACCCCAGCGCAGTGCAGGCTCCTGCTCATTCAGGGCAACAAGCGTCTTGTAGAACACGGCACCGCTGGCGAGGACACTCGGTTCGCTGGCCACAAAGATCACCCGCCCCCGCAGGTTGCGGTTGTCAAGAGCCGGCACGATCAGGTCCACCGTCTGCTCCAACTTTACGTTGGCCGCGCCCCACTCGTCAAGATCGGTGATCTCCACCTGCAGTTGGCTCAAATCGGCCACAGTTACGATCATCGCTCCCGGATTGATCATCTCACCTGCCTGCAGGTCTGCAATGGATGTCACCGTGCCGTCAAATGGAGCGGACAGCATAGCTTGTTCCAGGCGCAGTTCCGCCTCCTCCAGGCTGATCTTGGCGCGCGTCACACCGGCCTGCGCTGCTCTGAGCGCACTGGGCTGCGCGCTGGTCAGCGCGTCGAGTTGCGCCTTTGCTGAAGCCACTTGACTTTCAGCCTGCTTCAGCGCAGCGTCACTGGGGCCCGCTACGGCCAAGTCGTACGCCGCTTTGGCTCGCTGGTAGTCAATCGTGGCCTGCTCTAGCTGCAAGGCCTGGCCTCGTGCACCGATGTCAGGCAGGCTGCTCACCGCATCATACGCTGCCTGGGCGCTTTGCAGAGCTAGTTCCGCCCTTTTCAAGTCTGCCGCCGCGATGGTGATTTCCTCGGCACTTGGGCCAGTCTGCAATTCCTCAAAGGCAGCCAGTGCCGCCTCGTAGTTGGCTTGTGCCGCTGCAATCTCGGCCTGTGATCCACCTTCCTGCAGCTGTGCAAGCTGCGCTTCCTGAGACTCGAGCTCGCTTTCAGCCAGTTGGACCTGCAGTTCCAGTTCCTGACGTTCCAGCGCTGCCAGGACCTGACCAGCCGACACGGTTTCACCCGCTGCAACTATGATCTCATCCAACTGCCCGGTTATCGGGAAGCTCAGTTTGGCCGACCGCGCGGGTACAACGACACCCCTGCCGGTGATCAGCACTTGCTCGGCCTGGGGTGCCTCTTCGCCCAACGTGGCAGGGCCTGGCTCATCGGTACGGCGAGTTAGCAGTCTCGGCCCGACAAAGCCCACCACTACAACCACGACGGCCAGCGCAGCGAAAATCAGCACTGCCTTTCTCATGATGCAGCACCTCCATGTGTTACTGTACCAGTAATGGCCAATGAGGCGTCGACCGGCTTGACAAACAAAGCCTCCGAGTCCGCCGACGACGAGTAGAGCGTCCAGGCTGCATCTCGACGAATTCCTCGGCTGACGGGGACGACTGCCGCAAGCATAGCCGTGAGCACAACAAGAAAGAACACACTCGCCCCCAAGGCCGGTGTGAATAGCAGTTCCGCTGACCTCGATGGACCAAGCCTGTTGAGTATATTGGACAGCACCCAGCCACCAAGTACCCCGGGCATCCCGCTAGCCAAGCCCAGGAGGCTGGCCATGGTCAGGTAGTCACCCAGCAGCAAGCCTTCGTCCGAGCCCAGCGCCCTCAGCAAGGCAACGCGGCGCTCGTCCCTTGCCAGCCTGTCCAGCATCGCCCCACCTACCGCCAGCGCCCCAATGGCAAGCAAGAGCACGCTGCACAGTAGCAGCACAGCAACATAGACCGCTCTTGCGTGGCGAACGATTTCCTGGGCATTTGCTGGTCTGAGACTCCATGCAGCCGGGTAGGCGCTTGCGATCTCGGCCATGCGATCTTCGATAGTCACCACGCGTGCAACATTCAGCCGAGCCGCCATCTCGCTTAGATAGACTAGCTTCTCTTCCTGGTTTCTCGCTGGCGGTATGACCAGGGTAACCTCCCCCGATGCAAATGGGTCATGCAACACACGGCGCAACGCCTCGAGTGAGATTTCCACGCGATGATTGGCATCATTGGACGGATCGTAGGGCAAGCGCTCCCGGACACCCACAACGGTGAATGAGGTCTCACGTAGCATGATCGTGTCGCCCACGTCAAGACCTTGCTCCTGGGCCAGATCATGGCCGACCACTGCCTCACTTGGCTCAACAGGGTTCAGGGGACCGCCACGCAGATAGCTCAAGCGGTACGGCACCGCCAGTGTGCCCTCGCCACCTGCATACTCCACGCCGTAGAGAACGCCCGAAGCGGGTCGGGGGCCTAGCCATCTCTCCTCGTCCTCGTCCGCCACTCCACCATAGGCCTCAATGGTGAAACCGCGGATCCCCGGCACGCGGTCCATATCCCGCAGAAGGCTCGCATCCGCCCGCGCGCCAGGCAAAGTGACCCAATCTGCTGCAGCCTGTTTCGCTTCGTTGAGCGACAGGGTCAGCGCCTCGTTCAGTGCGCCGACCGCCACCATTGCCATGCTGCACACGATCAGCACCAGCGCGGTGGCCCCACAGCGCATCGGCCACGACCACCGTTTGCCGATCCGCGAAGCCAGCAGGCCCATACCAGCAGCTGCCGCTATGACTGCAATCGCTAGCCTGGGGCTTACCTGCAGCGCCGTCAGACCCAGAGTCTGTCTGCTATAGACATTAAGCGCCAGCGTCACGATCCACCCAGCGCCGAGACCCCCGACTCCCGACAACAGCGCGATGCGCAAGCTTGATATCTTTGCGTCGGCTGCGAGGTCTCTCAGGACAGGCAAATTGAGCAATGCGGCCAGCACGATCGCTCCGCCCAGAGCCAGCAGCAGAATAGACCGCTCATGCCTCGCCCGGCCCAGTTCCCAGTCAGGCGCCAAGACCTCTACGGACGGCAACTTGTTCCGGATGCGATGCGCCAGCTCTGTGACATCCCAACCTCGCTCTGGAAGCACAAGAAAGTAGTCCGGGCTGTTGCCCGAGGAGAGCGTGATCGCTTCGGCAGCCGCCAGTGAGATCTGCACAAAGTTGCCAGGGATGCGCACGCTCGGCCCCCAAATCCCAACAACCCGAAAGCTACGCTGGTGGATCATCAGCTCATCCCCCAGTCCCAGGCGCAGAGACTGCGCCAATTCGTAGCTCAGGACTGCCTCGTCTGGGCTATGCAGATCGGGCAAGCGTCCCCTGTGCAACTTCAGCCCCGGATCAGGAGCTAGAAACACCAGGCTGGCTGTGTCCGCCTGGTTGGCATAGAACAAGGCGGTGCGCCAGCCGGTATCCTCCACCTCTTCTGGGGCCAGTTCGCCCCGAAACACAGCCACTGCGTCACCCACGCCATCTATGCGACGCAGTTGCCACAGCGTATCTGCAGCAGGCGTCGCGTCTAGTGGCCGGACGGTGATCAAGGCCCCAGCCGGGTTGGACCAGCGAGCTTCTGCCCAGGCACCCGCCAAAGTCATTACCAGCATGGCACTTGCCATGCCTGCAATGGCCAGGCGCACGTGCCAATTCTCGATCGATTGCTCAGATTGCGTCTTTGGCTTTGACATTTTCTTCAGTAGTAATACACCAATGCCAGGCGCGCGGTTCACGGTTGAGCGTTGGTTTGACCATGGGGCCTGTTTCCAGTAAAATGCTTCTGCTTGCCCCCATCGTCTAGTGGACTAGGACACAGCCCTTTCAAGGCTGCGACGGGGATTCGAATTCCCCTGGGGGCATCGCTTTTGCCGCAGCGATGCGGTACCAGCTGCAGCGGCGGTTGGAGGATCAAACTGGCTAGCCGCTGTCTCTGCTGGGTAGCGCTTTCACAGTCCGTCTCAGGCATGTGATGCGGCGCGGTCGCCGGCGCCGTGAGTGCCAACAAGTAGCATACTGTTTTCTCTACCCTGGGTCAAACGGCACGCTGTCGCGTGCCGCAGGGAACCTTTTATCAACATTGGACGCTTAGATACTAGCACTCTAATCTATTCATGGAGGTTACATGGCTCGAAGGGGTCCCAGGTCATCCCCATCATTGAGATCTGGGTGGAAGGTGACCCTCTTGAGTAGCTTGTTGGTCATCTTTGTGGCCGGCGGCATCTTCGCCGGCTATCTCTTCTACTCGACGATCAGGGATCTGGTAGCGCATGCCCAACTCGGCATGCCCATCGTCTCGAATACCGAACCAGGCGGTGCCGATGATCAGAACCTGCCAGACCTCGCACAGGAGAGAGTGAATATCCTCCTGCTTGGAACGGACGAGCGGGGCAATGAACAGGGTCCCAGCCGTACGGACACGATGATTCTGGTAACGATAGACCCGCAGACCCGGACCGCAGGTATGCTCTCCATACCTCGTGACCTTTGGGTTTCCATTCCCAACCACCCAGAAGGGCGGATCAACACTGCTCATTTCCTGGGTGAATCGTCTGGTTATCCCGGCGGTGGGCCTGCTCTGGCCAAGAAGACCGTTCAATACGTCCTGGGTATTCCAGTGCACTACTTCGTACGCGTGGACTTTGAGGGCTTTGAAAAGCTCGTGGACGCCATCGGGGGCATAACCATTGAGGTTCGGGAGGCTATCCACGATGATAAATACCCCGACGGCAACTATGGGTATATGACTGTCGACATTCCGGCAGGCGAGCAACACATGGATGGGCAAACAGCCCTCCAGTATGCACGAGCCCGACACGGCAGCTCGGATTTCGAGCGTGCCAGAAGACAGCAGGAGGTCCTGAAAGCCATCCGGGACAAGGTGCTCAGACTGAACATTCCCTTGACCAGGATCCCAGAGATGCTCAGAATTGTGGGCGGCTCGGTCAAGACCGACTTGAGTCTGGGCGACATGTACACGCTGGCCAAGGTGGGGCGGGAGATCCCAGCGGAGAATATCCATACCGCGGTCATTGATGAGACGATGACCACTCCACAGACCACGCCTGATGGGGCACAGGTGCTCATTCCCAACCGGACGCCAATCCGCGAGCTTGTAAGTGGGCTGTTTGGCGGCCCTGCGCCTACCTCTGTGGCCAGTCCTTCGGAGAAGGAAATCATCGCTCAAGAAGCCGCAAGGATCGAGGTTCAGAATGGCACCCTCACACCAGGTCTGGCACAGCGCACGGCCGAGTACCTGCAGAACCAGGGCTACCTAGTCGTCTCCTTCTCCAACGCCGATCGCTTCGACTATGCCACCAGCGTAGTCATAGACTACTCTGGCAAGACAAACACTGCGAATTGGCTCGCCAAGCGCTTTGGTGTGTTGCCGGAGGATATTCGTCGGTACACGGAGATACAGAGCCAGGTAGATGTGCGGGTCATACTAGGCCAAGATTTCGCTTTGCCGTCCGCGCCGTAGCGCTGAGCAGAAGTGTCGAGCGGGGAGCCTGCCGGGCTGGCAGGCTCCCCGCTTGTGGTTATGGCGCATAGCGGAAGGGATGCCGCGCTGCTTGTCTCTCGTACAATAGCTCCCCCAAGGCGGGACGTCCCTCGATTGCTTTGCGAATGGCAGCGCGCATTGCCTTGTAGTTGTTTACCTCGATGCGTCTGTGGTTAGCCGCTGACGGGTGGACGAAGACGTTGGCAATCATGGCTAGATCGTCCAGCGCGTCCGGCGGCAAGAAGCCATCCTCGATGCTAGCCTCAATAGCCCGCACCACTCCTCTCGCTGCGCATTCGTAGATGTGTTCTTCCTGCTCCTTGCTGCGCACGGTGACCGTTGGCACCAGCAGGGTCCGGGGTCGTTGATGGATGACACACACCTCGTGGCCGGGATGGGACACACCCAGCGCTTTTTCGATTGCACTTTCAACGGGCCCACCGCGCTCTCCAAGAAGCAGGTCTATATGCCCCAGTTCGAAGAACGGCGGCCCGGCGAACCCCTCGCCCATGCGCAGGGCAAAGCCTTTGATCTGCTCTGGCGTCTGAGGTGTGGCTGGGAGTTGGGTGCGCACGGCCTTGCCACCAATCTCGTAGTGCACCTCTCGCAGCACAATCTTGCCCAGTTTCTCCAGCTGCCAGCGGAGGTCCTCCC
>JBFEPU010000149.1:0-7064 GCA_041549915.1 Anaerolineae bacterium
ATCCGAGGCCGTGTCTTCTACACGCTGGAGTGGCCTGGCGATCTGGACAGGGCCCTGAACCAGATCGAGTACTACAAGGGCAATGGCTTCATGGAGTTCGGTGGCTTCAAGTTCCTGCTCGACGGCCAGTTCCACATGGCGTACTGTCACGAGCCTCACAACGGCGTGCGCTGGGATACGCCCACCTGGCAGCCGCAGACGTTCAAGGATGCCGTGCGAGCGCTCCATGACACAGGCCTGCAGATCTGCGTGCACTGCGTCGGGGATGCTGCGGTAGACCTGACGCTGGACGCGTTTGAGGAGGCGATGAACGCCAATCCGCGCCCCGACCCGCGCCATCGCATCGAGCACTGCGTCATTACCAGGCCCGAGTCAACGCAGCGCATCAAAGACCTGGGCGTGGTGGTCAGCACCCAGCCGCAGTTTATCCGCCTCGGGAGCCTGTTGTGGATCGACATCCTGGGTGAGGAACGGGCCGCTCGCGGCATGGTGCTGAGGGAATGGCTTGATGCTGGCATACCGGTGGCTCTGGGCTCCGACGCACCTACGACGCCCTGGATCCAGCCACAGGTTACCCTTGCTGGCGCGGTGACCCGAATCACGCTCGAAGACGACAGACACTGCCCGGAGCAGGGCATCACTGCTCGGGAGGCCTTGCGGGCCCACACCATGGGTGGCGCGTACGCGGGCTTTGAGGAGGACATCAAGGGCTCAATCGAACCAGGCAAGCTGGCGGATTTGGTCGTGTGGAAGAAGGACCCCATTGCCACCTTGGAGCCCTTTGAAGGCAGTGGCCCTCTGGACGCCGAGGCGCTGGTTCGCGCCCTCGAAGCCCTGAAGGTCAGCATGACTATGGTGGGAGGGAAGGTCATCCACCAGGCATAACGTGCCTGCTGCAAGGCGTTTGCCCCACTTGATGCGGGACGTAGCCACAGCCGCGAGTGTGGCAGCGCTGCTGCGCTGTCACATCTCTGCTGGTAGCTAACGCCGGCGGGCGTTGACACAGCACCGCATCTCGCTCCGTGGCGTGGGTCCAAAACAGGGCCTTCTTGGTCAGGGGCGGGGCTTTGTCCATCTCTCGCCAGATCTGCGGACGAATCTCAATGTCAGCAAACGCCACGGCTGGCCGGTGATCTTTGCCGTGCAAGCTCGCCGTATGTACCAGGCCGGCTTCACCTTTGACCACTCCTAGGGTGGCACCTGGCTGACCAAAGCCGTCCCACCAGACTACATCTGGTTTCCACACGCTCCCAATCCGTGGTGGCGACTTCAGCTGCAGTGCTCCTGCCCGGGCCGATCAAAGTCAACGCCACACGCCGCTGGCTCGGTGGCTGCCATCCGCTGCGATTCTTGACTACCAGCACATTTACGCTAGACTTCCCTGCTGCGGGAATCGGCTGCTGGCTCTCCCCAGTTGTGGGGGCAGCAGCCAGTCATCCCTAAGCGGTTGTTTTTTGCGCAGCGCACTGGAGTAGGAGTCTCGCTACCTATGGCACGGGTCTTGTGCGTCAACCCCTGGATCGTTGACTTTGCCGCCTACAACATGTGGATCGAGCCCCTCGGGTTGCTGAAGGTGGCCGCCGTGCTGCGGGAGGCCGGTCATGAGGTTGCCCTAGTCGACTGCCTTGACCGCCATCACCCGGCGGCACCTGCACCACAGTCGGCCCGCGACCGCTATGCCTGCGGGCACTATGAGAAACACGAGCTGCCCAAGCCGGCTTTGATCGGGCACATTCCCCGCCGTTGGGGGCGGTACGGCCTGCCGCTCGACGTCTTCGAGTCACTGCTCGACGCCCAGCCTCGTCCGGACGCCGTGCTCGTTACCTCGATGATGACCTATTGGTACCCGGGACCGTTCGAGGCTATCCGCCGCGTCAAAGCGCGCTGGCCGGGCGTGCCCCTGGCCTTGGGTGGCGTGTACGCCACCCTCTGCCCGGATCACGCTCGTGCGTTTTCCGCCGCCGACGCTGTGCTAACCGGTCCTGGCGAGCTGCAGGCGCTGTCCTGGGTGAACGAGGTCACCGGGGAGTCTCGCGACCTCGCCTGTCCTCCCGGCCGCTTACTTCCCGCACACGACCTGCGCCGCCCGCAGGGCTTTGTTGCCATCCAAACGGCGCGAGGTTGCCCGTTTCAGTGTCCCTACTGCGCCGTGCACCAACTCTCGCCTGGAGGATTCCAGCCACGCGCGGCGCAGCAGGTAGTGGAGGAGATTGCCTGGTGCGTCGAGGATCTCGGGGCCTGTGATGTGGCGCTTTACGACGACGCGCTGCTGGTCAATGCAGCACACCATATCCATCCCATCCTCGACGGTTGCATCGAACGTGGCCTGACGGTTCACTTCCACACGCCCAATGGTCTGCATGCGCGCTTTGTTGATCCTCCGCTGGCACGTAAGATGCACCGCGCTGGTTTCGTCACCATCCGCCTGGGGTTGGAGACCATCGATCCTGGCCAGGAGGCACGCGATGGTGGCAAGGTGGACCGGGCCAGCTTCGCTGCCGCAGTGGAAGCCTTCTTTGAAGTGGGCTATTCCGCCCAAGAGGTCGCGGCCTACGTGTTGATCGGCCGGCCAGGCCAAAGCATCTCCCAAGCGAGCGCCGCAGTAGAGTTCGCACACAGCCTAGGCATTGAGGTGCGCAGCGCGCAGTATTCGCCGATCCCAGGCACCGTAGAGTGGCAAGCTGCCGTCGCTGCCGGACACATCCCTTCGGACGCCGATCCGCTGTTGCACAACAACTCCATCTACCCCTGCGCCGACCCAGATTCGTGGGAAGATCTCAGGCAGTGGATCCGCGAGGGGAATCGTGCCCTCCGCGCGCGGTGGGAATGCCCAGCGTGACCGTCTGGGTCTGGCAAGACCGAAGTGTCTCTGCAGAGCCATTGAAGGCAATAGTGGTTCCGTCACAGGAATGGACGCAGACTTTTCGTCTCCCGTCGCGGATCAACAGAGCTCTTGAAGGAGGAGAGTCAAACGTGGCAGACAAACCCATGATCGACAAGGTCTGTATGGTAACCGGCGCCACTGGTGGCCTCGGCCTGGCGGCAGCTCAGGCACTGGCGCAGCGAGGCGCAACGGTCATCATCGTTGGCCGAAACCCTGACAAAGGAGCAGCCGTGGTGGGCCGCATTCAGGAGCAGACCGGCAACCCTGCTGTGGAATTCATGCTGGCCGATCTGTCGTCGCAGCAAGACATCCGCCATCTGGCACAGGAGTTCAACAATCGTTACTCACGCCTCCATGTGCTGGTGAACAACGCCGGAGCCAGCTACCGCAAGAGGCGCGAGAGTGTCGACGGCATCGAGATGACCTTCGCCCTCAACCACCTGGGCTACTTCTTGCTGACCAACCTGCTGCTGGACACACTCAAGGCCAGTGCACCGTCCCGCATCGTCAACGTCTCGTCCGAGGTCCATCGCGACGTGACGCTCGACTTGGAGGATTTGCAGGCCAGCCGTGGCTTCAACGGCTACCAGGTCTACAAACGTTCCAAGCTAGCCAATCTGCTGTTTACGTATGAGCTGGCACGGCGGTTGGAAGGTACGAACGTCACGGTAAACGCCGTCAGCCCCGGCCTGGCAAAGACCAACCTGGGTCTGCAGGATGGCGGGATGCCAGCTCTCATGAAGCGTTTCATCAACGCTCTGATGGGCGTCAGCCCTCAGGAGGGGGCGAAGCTGATCATTCACCTGGCGACCTCGCCTGAACTGCAGGGCATCAGCGGAAAGTACTTTGTGAAGGGAGAAGCGGTTCGCTCATCGGATGCGTCCCGCGACCAAGCCACCGCTACACGGCTCTGGCAGATCAGCGCCAAGCTGACCGGATTGCCTGCTGATTAGACGCTCGGCGCCAGGGACATAGAGACCGGGCAGAGACAGAAAAGAGACCAGGTTTCTCTCACAAACCTGGTCTCTTCACTCCATGGGCAGGGCTGCGCGCGCCGTCCTTCCCGGCTGTCCCGGATGGACCTGCCCCTCGAGGGGCGGCGCACCAGAAGCAATCCCGCCCGCTAGACGACAGGATCGACGTCCCACGTCTCAGTGCCGGGCGCACCCTGACTCTGTTTCACTCCGACCTGGCGCTGCAATACCACGATGTACCAGGCGAGTGAACCGCCACCGCCGGCGGAGACGATTTGCCACCCTTGGTTGACCAGTTGCGTCAGAGCAGCTTCGCCCTTGTCCTTGCAGAGCGCGCTAAAGTCGACGATTTTCACTTCGATCATCGTTGCATCTCCTCGGCCATGGCCGGCAACAGGACAGGGCGGCGAGCGCCGCCCTGTCGCTTTTCGTTGTCTGTCCTTATTTCGCCTGTCGCGGAGTCGTCTCGCGCTCGGGCGGAACCGCAGTGCGTGCTCCGGCGGCAGCGGAGGCGATGTCCGTCGCCATGCGGTCGTCACCGCGGCCCATGCCGTACACCACGATTTGGCTGCCCTCCTCACGCCCGATACGCTCCAGCACGTTGAGGCGGTACATCTCCAAGGCCCGCTGGTCCATCAGCAGACCGGCTTCCTGCAGCTTCTGCGCGATGGCCTTTTCTGCGTCAGCCTCGGCAATCTTGGCCTGAGCAGCACGCCTCGACTGCGCCAGCACGCTCAGCTCCTGGATCAGGTCGGATGGCACGTGTACGTCGGTGATCTCCACCGAGGACACGTCCACGCCAAAGGCGGCCGCGGCCTGGTCGATGATCTCTTTCAGTCGATGTGATACCTTCTCCCGCTCTCCCAGTAGATCGCTCAGCTCCAGGGTGCCGATGGTATCCTTCAGTGCGCTGTTGGCAGCCTGGAAGACAGCTTCGGCGTAGTTGGCAACTTGAAGCGCGGCGGTCTTCGGGTCTTCGACGCGCCAGAAGATCACGGCCTCGACGCCAACTGGCACGTTGTCCGCCGTCAGCGTCTGTGCAGCTGTGATGACGCGCGTGCGCACACGAGTGTCGATGATCGCAGCCACAGACTCATAGAACGGCGGGTAGGGCAGCACCCACAATCGGCCTGGTCCCTTCACTCCCACGAACTTGCCGAGCTTCAGCACCACCAGGCGCTGGAACTCGGGGATGATGTGCAGGCTCGAACTGATCATGCCAGGGACGATCAGGCTCGCCAGCCCGCCCACCACCAGAGAACCCAAACCCAGCCAAGGG
Source organism: Anaerolineae bacterium (assembly GCA_041549915.1). GTDB lineage: Bacteria > Chloroflexota > Anaerolineae > UBA2200 > UBA2200 > JBFEPU01. The sequence continues at coordinate 5,138 of JBFEPU010000149.1, forward strand.
TGCACGGCGCTCAACAGTAACGACACAATCACTGTGACTATGCCCAGCACCGTGAAAAGCCCCAGCCAAATCAGGGTCCGCAGCACACGCTGCACGTTGTTGATGTCGCGTCGGCGTGGAATCATTACGTCTTCGGTTGACATGTTTCCTCCCTTTGGTTTTGCCAACATAGTTGCAGGCTCGACAACACGTCGAGCGATTCCGTCTTCTACACCCATCATAGCACACAGCCCTCCGACATGCCAGACAATGCGCTGTCAGTTCGCTGACGTTTGTCATCGTGGCTGACAGGCGCAAGTGGCCAGAATCCCCCTCTCCCCGTGCTCGAACCAGGCACACCGAGGCGTCCCGCTCCTGGCACCGTTCGGTGAGGGGCGCACCACGAGGCTTCTCGCGGCGGTTTTCCATAGTCAGAACAGCGATACTTTCTGTGTCATCCTGAGTATTGCCACGGCGCCGGTGGCGCCGTTCGATCGGCAATGTCATCCCATCTGTCATTGCGACGAGCGGAGGGAGGACACCTGCGTCTGCGCCGCAGGTGCAGACGAGCAATCTCCAGCACACTCAGAGGAGACTGCTTCGCTGACGCTCGCAGTGACAGGGTTGATGTCATTGGTAGCGAGAAAGCGCATACGCCCGCCGCCCCACTGCTCGACAGCGACACTGGCACCTGCGCTGCCAGTGCAGGTGAGGATCCCAACGTGGGGCACAGGCGCTCCTCACTTGGTTCAGAGGAACAGCGGTGCAATCTGCCGCTGATTATGGAAAAGTTTTGCCCACTGCCCGTCCTCAGCGTTGACTTGCGCACAACTCTGTCCTATACTGCCTCTCCAGCGGGGGCTCGATCGAATGCTCTTGGACTACCCGACTGGGCGACGATCACCCCATCACAAGGAGCCAGACAATGAGAGGCAAGGGTTTCGTGGTAGGCATATTCACCGGGGTTGCTCTGACCCTCCTCGTCGGAACGCTTCTCGCGGCAATCGTGTTGACTCGGCCTGTGCCCGACGTCTCGGTGCCGCCATCTCAGTTGACCGGGGATGTCGTAATCTCCGTCAGTGAGGCCTACCTTAGCGATGTGGCGACGAGCCTCGCCCGCCGGCAAGAACCCGGCATTCAGCGCATCGTAGTGGATGTCCGCCCCGAAGGCCGTTTGGACTTGACCCTTCTGGCACAGGTCAACATCGTAGGCATAAGGCTTGGTGTTCAGATCAAGCCCGTTGCTCTGCTGCAGGCAGAGGACGGGCGCCTGCGCTTCTCTGTACAGAGGATCTCATTGGTTGGGCCGGGGATCTCAATGGACATGCTTCCAGGGTCCATGCAGGAGGCTGTCAGCAGCATGGAATCGATGGTCAATGGGGACGCAAACGACATGCTGCTGCAAGCAGGGCTCGTGCCCGTCAGTGTGGTCACCGGCGACACGACCCTGACGATTGGTTTGCGAGCGGAGTAGGCCGGGGAAGGCGTCGGCATGCTCGATTTCCTGATCCAGATCTTGCAGTGCCCGGCCTGTCACGGGGTGCTGAGCTGGCAGGTATCCTTGCGCCGCGGCGACAGCATCGAGGAGGCGGACGCACGCTGCACCGCGTGTGGGGTGACCTATCCCGTCCGCGAGGGAGTCGCTGTTCTCCTCACACCTGACTTGATACGCAAGGACCTGTGGGAAGAGGTGGACAGCCGCCTGATCCAATACTTGCGCCAGCACCCCGATCTCGAGCACCAGCTGATGGACGTTCCCCTGGCTGCCTTGGCTCCCGCTGACCAGTTCTACCGCGGGCTGGTCCTCGAAGAACGCGGCGAATTTGCACAGGCCAGGGCTGCGCTGGATGCAGCGCGGCCGGGGCTGTACGTCGCGGAGCACCTGGCGTGCCATCAGCAGCAAATCGAGTACGTTGTGGAAACGCTGGCCAGGGGGGATGGGCCAATC
>JBFEPU010000150.1:0-7027 GCA_041549915.1 Anaerolineae bacterium
GACGACGCCCAAAGCTCCGATGCGCGAGAAACGACGGCGCCTTCGCGTCGACTTGAGGTCTTCCATACGCACCAGGGATCGCTTCACTTGTCTAGGACCTACGGAGCCGCGGGTCGAGGTATGGATACAACAGATCGGCGATCAGGTTAGTGACCAGCACAGCGAAAGTGGTCACCAGGAAGCCCGCCTGCAGTAGCGGGTAGTCGCGGCGACTGACCGCCTCGAACATCATGCGGCCGATGCCGGGATACGAGAACACAGTCTCGACCACCGTCGCCCCGCTGAAGGCGAAGCCAACGCTCAGCATGAACGAGGTCGCAATTGGCAGCAGAACGCTGCGCAAACCGTGCTTCCACATGACCACCCTCTCACTGAGGCCTTTGGCTCGCGCTGTGCGAATATAGTCCGCTTCGCGCACACCTAGCATGGCGTACCGGCTGACCACAAAAACGCCTGGTAGGGTTTGAAGGGAGAGGGCTGCGATGGGCAACACTGCGTGATGCAGGATGTCGGCCGCGTAGGCAAGCCCCGACAGGCGGACAGGCACCGTTCGAGCGCCGGTGACGGGGAATATGTGCGTCTGCACGGCCAACACGGAGACCATCAACATAGCCATCCAGAAGACGGGAAGGGAGCGGAGAACCAGCACGGCAGTCAGCGATACAGTGTCACCACTGCCTCCTCGCCTCCAAGCGGTCACCGCTCCCAACGGCACACCGATGAGTGTAGTCAGCAGCAGGCTGCTTAGCGTGATGAGCAGCGTCCAGCCCAAGCGCTCAAGCACGATCTGCATCACCGACTTGGCCATGAGCCCATACTGATAGGAGAAGCCGAGATCGCCCCGTGCTAGCTGGGCTATGTACGTCAGGTACTGCTTCCACAGGGGCTCGTTCAGCCCATACCGCTCGGCGATCGCCTCCAGGCTCTCAGGTGACTCCACGCGGACAGAGTCCCCTGCCAGTAGAGCCAGGGGGTCGCCGGGCATCAGTCTTGGCAGCAAGAAGTTGAGCGTGATTGCCAGCCAGAAGGTCAGCGCATACTGACCCAGTCTCACCCCGCGGCGCATCTGGCCCATCAAAACGCCTCCGCGTCACCGCAGCCGCAGCGAGACAGCGAGCTCATCGCTGAAAGTCTGGCAGGAACGACATGCGCGGAAGGATGCCCACGCCCTGCAGGTAAGTCCATTGGTCATACGCTTCCGGTCGGTAGGCGAAGTTGCCGTCGGGACAGAACAGTGGGATAAAGGGCAGGTCTTGAGCAATGATCCCACCAATCTGCCTCTGCAGCTCATCCTGACGGGCTGGATTGGGTGTGATGATCAGCTCATCCAGCAGTCGGTCAGCCTCCGGGTTGCGATAACCGGTGACATTGGCCCAGCCCACGTTCTCAATGTCTGAATGCAGCATGCCCCGGATAAACGGTCGCTTCACCAAGGGCGCAGCCGACCAAGCAAAGGTAGATAGCTCGTAGTCTGGTACGTTCTTGGCGTGGAACCTGGGCCACACAAAGCTCATCTGCGTGTCTACGTCCAGACACTTCTGCACAATGCCGATGCCGATCTCTGCGAGCATCCCTTTGAGCAATTCCCCGGTTCGGACTTCTGCCGGGTTGTTGGAGTCGCAGAGCAAGGTGAACTGCAGTGGTTTGCCGTCCATCTCACGGAGGCCATCGCCGTCGCTGTCCTCGAACCCGAGTCCTGCCAGGATTTCCTTTGCTCTGTCTGGGTCATGCTCCGACTGGAGATCACGACGTGCATACGGCAACTCAGGATGGTAGTACGACGGCGGGAGCACGGTGCCCCGGCCCTGCAACACAAGGTCTACCAGTCTCTGCTTGTCGATGGCGAGTTCGATGGCCTTGCGCACGTCGAGCTGGTCAAGAGGCGGGCGGTCCAGGTTCACCTTGAGTACGTAGTTGAAAAAGTCGGCGCCCTGTTTCAGAGCGATGTTCTCGGTCTGGGCTAGCTCGTCCACCAGCGCCGCTGGTATGGAGACAACCACCGCACCTACCTCTCCGGCTTTTAGAGCCTGGAACTGGGCGGCTCGGTCTTTGATTATCTTGGCTACGATTTCGCCGACCAGTGGCTTGCCTCCCCAGTAGTCCGCATTGGCCTCGAGATGGTAGTACTCGTTAGGCTTGGCCTCGAGCAACTTGAAGGGGCCACTGCCCACTTTGGATTCAAAGGGTGTCCGCTCCTCCAAGATCTCCACGTCCTGCCAGATGTGCTTGGGAACCAGGTACATGTCCATCAACACCTCAGTGGAGAAGAACGGAGTCACCTGATTGAGAGTAATCGTGACGGCAAAGTCCCCTTCGGAGACAACCGAATCCACCACACTGAACTGGCCAGGGCGCCGCTTCTTGTTGGCCTCGAAGGAAAAGACCACGTCTTCAGAGGTCAGAGGCTGGCCGTCGTGCCACTTGACATCCTTGCGCAATACCACTTTCCAGGTTAGGCCATCGTCGCTGATGTCGTAGGACTCGGCAACACCAGGGATGGGCAAGTTGCTGAGATCCCGATTGAGCAGCGTGTCGTACACGTACCCGGTAAGGTAGTAGCCAACCCAGGTGTTCCAATTCATCGGCGTCAGCAGCCCTTCGTCATTGTCGATGGCGATGGTCAAGGACGTGACCTGAGCTGGTGCCTCCGGGCTTTCGGGTGCGGCACATCCTGCAACAAAGATGCACAGCAGAACCAACGTGAGACCAAGGTATCCCTTTCGTGAATTCACCGTCTTCTCCTTTCATGGATTGTTCGTTGCACCCGATCATGCCGGGTTTGCAGACTTGCTGTCGTGGCGGCATCGCGCCTAGCCGCGTTCGAGCAACCGCCGCAGCCCCTGCCTTGCATAATCCCTAATGCCACCCAGCACGTGCGGGACATAGTAGGGAAGGACAGGGCGGCTGGGCGGAAGGTCGTACTTGCGACGGACAAAAGCCGACGACGGAAGCATCGTCTTGAGCAGAGGTTGGGCAAAGGCCCACGGTTTGTGCCAAAGCCTACGGGCGAAGAGTGCGCTTAGCCAAGCTAGTTGGTAGCGGCTACGATGTGGAACGGTCCAGTCCTGCAGCAGAACATCCTGAGCTGCAGCGCCGTTGAGCCAAGTGCCCACGGCCCTTCCCGCGATGGTTTGGTCGATAGGCGCCTGCATGTGCTCTGGTACTGGAGTCTTGAAGATCGCCTGCGTGAGCAGAACAGCAGCAGCAAGGTACACCTCTAGTTCACACGCACTAGCTCGTTCCCAAGCACTTTGCCATCTGTCAAGCCTCAACAGCTGGCACAAGCGATGCAAATCTTGTAAATGGATCAATCGCCCGTTTCCGGCAATGATATGCAGCACCTGGTGCATAGCCAGGTAGACCAGCTGGTCGGCTTCGCCAAGCACTGGAGTTGGATAGCCATCGACGCTAACCACGGTCCGTCGTTCCCAAAGCTCGGGCAAGGCGCGAAGCCGCAAGCCCCACCAGTGCGACTCCCACAAAGTCACGTGGAGCTCCACAGTCCAGGGCAGACGCGGGTTGAAGTAGTCGCCTGGTGCAGCGCGAGGCGCCGGTTTCCAAAGAGGAGCCAGGTGGCGGTGATCCGACCCATGATCGTCGGCAGTCTCCGGGAGCGTTTCATAGCCCAACCCACGCAATGCCTCGAGAGCGCGATCGGAATCTGCAGGATCACGCAGCCAGAGGTCGATGTCGTACGTGGGCCGCGCTCCGCGGTCGCCATAGAGCCTGTCAATCAACGGGAAACCTTTCAGGATGAGAAAATCCATACCGACGGCGGAAAGAGACTCCAGCAACTTATGGAACTCTGGCATCATCCACGAGGCGCGGGATCGCGTGTGGTCGTACGTCTGTCGCAGCCTGTCAACAACGGTCGAAGGCAGCCCTCCGAGCCAACCCGCATCTCTGTAGGTTTGGAACAGCAGTGGGGTCACAGTGTGCAGGTCAGCCCAGTACAAGAGCCGCCCCCATCCATCCCCAAGGTGGCTGTCCCGTCCGGTGCCCGAGAGAACTGGCGCTGATGCAGGAGGCTCAGCGCTCAGGTCTTGGGCCAAGCGCCACAGCAATTGGCCGGTGCTCAGAGCCTGGCTCGTCACAGGCTGCCGCCTTCCCGTAAACACCGCTTTGGCATCACGGCGAGCTCCACGTCTAGTAGTGCGCCAGACTGCCCCGCTGGCGTGAAATCTGGATCGCGCGGCCGAGCGCGAGAATGCTGAGTGGCAAAAAGACCGCAGTAAGGCCGGCAAGAATCCCCAGCGAAGGTCCCAAGGCTGGCAGCGAAGCGCCGTCGAGAATCGCTGCACGCAGCATCATCAAGCTGTATGTCAGAGGAAACAGGTAGGACCCAGCGCGCAGCCATACCGGCAGAACGGAGATGGGGAAGTAGACGCCGCTGAGGAATTGGATGGTTGTTCCAATCAGCCAGTTCAACGGGTCGGTGCGCTTAAAGACCACCACAAATGCAACGGACAGGATGCCCCATGCCGTGAGGCACACGAGGCTCAATGCAGCGACCACTAAGGCGGACAGCCAGTTAGCCGATGTCAGGTCTGCGCCGAGCACCCGGCCACCCAGCAATAACCCGAAGGCCAGGAGCAAGGTGGCCTCGATCTGTGCCCACAGCCCCGGCCCCAGCAGCGCCAGTACGGTGGGCACTGGGGTCACCAGCGTGGACTCGAGGCTACCCAGCATTAGCTCGTCCCGCACCGTAATCGGCAGTTGGCGCATCGACGTGGTCAGGTACTGGGAGAAGAGGCCGCCGACCAGGAGGAAGGGGAAGTAGCGGTCACCGTACTCCCGCAATAGTGTCGGAGATCCGGATTCGACGACTTTTCCCAGGAAATAGGTAAAGAGCACGTATACAAGCTGACCAACGTATCGTCCGAAAAACGTGAGCTTGTAGCTCCGCTCGATACGGAAGCCGCGCACGACATACGCCCAGATAGCTGATGTCATGTTGTTTCCTCGTCGCTCTGGGCATAGTGGCGCAGCAAGCGCCCGATGCCGTCGCGATCAAGCTGTTCGAGATGGAGCAGGGCTTCGCCGTGGGCCGAGAGCGCATTCCACACCGCTGCCAGCTCAAGTTCTGACCCCTTGCCCAGCGCTATCTCCACCTCGGCGCTGCCGGGCTGGCGCCGCACGACGCGCAGAGAGGTGACGCTCGGCAGTCTGTCGAGCGCATCCATTGTCGCGTCTCCACCTGGAGCCAACTGTACACGTATTCGCTGCGGCGCCGCCAGTTCGGCCAGCAGTTCGTTCACGGTCCCTTGTGCCGCAATGGATCCCTGATGAATAATGGCGATGCGCTCGCAGAAACGATCCATTTCGTACAAGTCGTGTGTGGTGTAGAGCACCGTCTTGCCGCGGTTGGCAACGAGCTCATCCTTGACCAAATGCCGCACCAGATCGGCCGTCTGGATATCCATTGAGTTGGTGGGCTCGTCGAGCAAGAGTACCGGTGGATCGTGCAGCAGGACACGCACCAAGTGCAGGCGCTGAGCCATACCGGAGGAGTAGGTCTGGACAGGTCGGTCTGCGGCGTCGGCCAGGCCAAACTCGCCCAAGAGCCGCTCCATCCGCCGGGAGGCCTCGTGGCGCGAGAGCCCGTGCAGCGCGGCAAAGAACTCCAGGTTCTGGCGCCCCGATAGCCGCCCATGGAAGGCGCGCTGCGTCTCGGTCAGCACCCCGATGTGCATCCGCGCGGCTAGCGGCTCTAGTTGGACGTCATGCCCACCAACCAGAGCGACGCCGCTGGTTGGCGCGATCAGAGTGCTCAGGACATGGATCAGTGTTGTCTTACCTGCCCCGTTGGGACCGAACAGGCCGACAAGCTCGCCCTGAGCGATGGAAAGAGTGCAGTCGCGCAAGGCGTGCACCACTCGACCACCAGACACGTAGTCTTTGCTCACCTGTTCCATCATGATGGCTGGGGCCTGGGATGGCCTATGCATATAGCTACCTTTTGAACAGGGGAAAAGGTCAAATGGCGTGCCGCACCAGGAACAAGCCCATGCGCTCTGGTTGCGGACCACGAAAAGCACGGCGGCCGGTGGAGCACTTGACCGCGCTGACGCTGCCCTCTGAACGGGACCCATCGGGTGCTTCCATCAAGCGGGACGATGCTTCCGTTGCAGCTTCATCAGTCAGCATCTTCGACGCCTGAATCAATCACACACGTGGGATGCAGTGCAGTCCGTTGCCTGGATGCAAGCCACAAGTAATGTTAGACCTGAGGGCTCGGGCTACCAACCGGTTGCCACCAGGCAGCCGTCGAGCGCCGCAGATGCGAAGGAGTCTCTGTGAAGCACGTGCGATCCGGCGCATGCCATTTGCAGGAGCCACTGGGCCTGGTATCGACATGGACTCCCAACGGGGTCCCGGGAACTTGCCTTCACTTGCCGGTAGTCTAAGCCAGATTGTCAGCCCTGTCAAGCAAGGTTGCTGGGCCCAATAGCGCCTACCCGTAGCAGGCAGGACACCTGCTCATCCATGTGCAACCGTTGAGAAGCAGCCTTGCGGAGCCTGTCCCAAACGACAAGGTATCGTGATTCTCGATGTGCAGCCCTGTCACTGGCCTTGTAGCATTGGATGCAGGCCGTGGAGCGCTGGCAACGTGCCGCTCGTGCCCCAACCTCCTCTGGGTGTCGGGCAGCGAATTCCGAGCGCCCGGCACCTCCGCGGCGCTGGAAATCAGGCCCCCTGTCCGGCGGCCGGCCCCAACGCGGTGCCTCCGCTTCTCCGCGCGCACGAATGCGTATCGATGAGCATCGCAGCAACTGCTCCTGGCTCACGGATGCGGCAGGTTTGATGGACCACTTGAAAGAGACAAGCCACGTCTGGTATCCGGCATGGTGGTGTACGCAGGCCGAGGATCCTGCTCGGTAGGGCACGTGGCAGAGCTCTTCGCCGAAGCTGCATGCCGGGTCCGTCTGCGCCACGAACCTGCGGCGGTGAGCAGCCTCGTGATGGTCCAGAGCGGTGATGCGAAACCTTCCCAGGGGCGCTGACGCCCACCCTAGCTGAAGGCGTC
>JBFEPU010000151.1:0-6923 GCA_041549915.1 Anaerolineae bacterium
GTATCTTGTGTCAAGAGACCGAGACCTGTGAAAGGAGCACCGCAACTGACAATGACCAACTGCCCCCCCGATTGCCACCCCCAACCCTCTGGGATGGCGCGACATTCATCTCCTTCGCCATTTCCGGGGCGCAACATCGCCAAGTGGTTTGTGCTTACCCTGCTGGTGGGTATGCTCTTCGCCGCCCTGGCCATCGCGCTCACCGGTTCCACTGCTGCCGGCATGGCGAGCGCTTCTACCTATCAGGAGCCATTCACGACCACCACCTATCAGGATGCTGCCCGCACCACAGCGCTGTGGGATACCGCTGCCGGCCAGCTGCGCCTGCATCCACCGGTGCCCCGCCTGGAAGGCATTGCCGGGCAACTGTTCTACGCCTCGGCCTGGAGTCCGGCCGTCTACGTGCCCGACAGAGAGCGCGTGTACCTGTTTGGCGGCTCGAACAAGCCGACTGTGATCCAGGAGTATGATCCGGCGACGAACTTGACCGTGAAATCTCCGGTTGTGCTGCCCGATGAGCTGGTGGGTACGGCACCGATCTATGTGCCATCACGCCAGTCCATCTATCTGCTCGGCGGTAACCTGAACAGTACCGACATCGTGGTCTTGAACGTGGACCGCATGGAGACCACGGTGCTACCGGACAGGCTGCCGACGCCGCTGGCCCATGCGGCGGCGGTCTATGTGCCGGAACAGGACAAAGCCTACCTCTTTGGCGGCCTGGGAGGGGACGGGTGGCAGCGCGACACGATCCTGGAATATGACCTTTTTGCGGGCACCGTTGTGACGCTTCCCGCTTCTCTTCCCATCTCCATGAGCATGAGCTCGGCGATCTATGACCCGGCGACCCAGAGCGCCTACATCTTCGGCGGGCACTACTTTGGCGTGCCATTCTCGCTGATCCTGCGCTTCGACTTGGCGAGCAAGGAGCTCACCACGGCAGGGGTCTTGCCCGTGGCGTCCGGTGCTACGTCTGCTGTTTACGTTCCGGAACAGGGCAAGGCCTACATCTTTGGCGGCCAAGGCACAGCGGCGACGGCTCCGCTGAGCCAGACTGTTGAATACGACATTGCCAGCAACACAGCTACCACCCTGGAGGCGACGCTGCTCATCGAGCGCAGGGGTACAGCGGCAGTGTACGTTCCCTCGAGCGCCACTGCCTACGTCTTCGGTGGAGAGACTGGCCTGCCTGCGTTCCCGATTCCATTGTCCGATGTCTTGGCCTTTGACGTGAACGCGCGCACCGCCACCGGGATTGGCGCTGGCGTGGATGATCGAAGCGGGGCCGCGGCGGTCTACGTGCCCACCACGGGCAACGTTTATCTGTTTGGCGGCAAGTCCGGTGATCAGAGTGCCTCGCAGTCCATTCTGGGTTTCAACGTGGACCGGGCCAGAAGCGGTTTTCTGGACGCCACACTGCCTGTCTCCAGAACGGAGAGCGCCGCGGTCTACGATGCGGCGAGGGGCCAGGCGTACATTTTTGGCGGATCGTCGCCAGGTGAGACAACCCAGTACTTTGCCGATATCCTGCGCTTTGACGTGGCGGCGGAGGAGGTGTTCGCCACGGGCGCTGTCTTGCCCTCGGGCCGGGCGGGCATGGCCGCTGCCTACATCACGGCGGGAAGGGCCTATCTGTTCGGTGGGGTGGGGGATTCCGGCTGCCTGGACCAGATCCTGGCCTACGACCCGGTCGAGGACAGGCTGACGACCTTGCCGTCCACGCTGCCGACGGCGATGGCCTACGCAGCGGCGGTGTACGACGAGGTGCGGAACAAGGTCTACCTCTTCGGCGGTTGGAACCCCGCAGCTCCCAACCCGTACCTCGACCAGATTGTGGCCTTTGATGTAGCCAGCGAGACCGCGACGGTCCTTTTGGCGCGGTTGCCCTCACGCCGGGCGAAGGCAGCAGCGGTTGGCATCCCCGGCGAAGGCACGGCGTTCGTCATCGGCGGCCTTCACGAGCAAGGATTCCCGCTGGGAGATGTGCTCCGATTCGACGCTGCCACAGGGATATTGACCACGACAGAGGATGTGCGCTTGGCTTACTCGCGCTACGCAGAGGCAGCGGTGTACGTGCCGGACCAGGCGACAGCCTTCCTGTTCGGCGGCACCGGGTACTACGGCCTCGGCGACATCGTCCTGCTGAAGTTTGCCTATCCTCCCTCAGAGAGCGCACAGTCGCTCAAGGTGAACGCAGCAGGTGAAGAGGTGCACCAGGCGCTGTTGAGGGTGGACCAGAATCTGCGCGGTGGTGCGCTGGACTATTCATTGTCCAACGACGGTGGGCAGACTTGGGCCAGCGTGCAGCCTGGCATCAAGCACGCCTTTGCCAACGCAGGTTCCGACCTGCGCTGGCGTGCGGTCTTGAGTGGGAACGGCGAAACCACGCCCATTGTGAATAGCTTGAGCCTCACCTACAATGGGATCGAGCAGTACATGCTGTACTTGCCGGCCATCCTGAAGGCACACCGATAGTGGTCTGAGAGGTGGCCACTCTCTTGCAGGGTGTGGCAGGTTCACCGGGAGGGCAAGGTGGCACACGCGGTTGCAGCAAAAGCCCGCCTGCGGGATTCGACCCCCGCAGGCGGGCTCTCTTTATGTCAGCTTCTCAGAGGCTCCTATCATCGTCTTCGCCTGGTGACGCGGCGCGCCAGAGCAACAAAGGGCCGCAGCAGCAGCCTTGCCACCGACCGCCCTGCCTGGCTGTGAGCGACCAAGTCGGTGGCGCTGTCGTTCCAACGGTAGTACAGACTGACCATGCCGCGCCCGACCGAGGAGGAGAGCAGCGACTGATCGCGGAAGGTACGCAGCGTTCGCACATCTCTTTCCATCGGCGAACCGTAGGTTGCCGTGGCCACGAAGCAGCGAGTGCCGGTGCCAAAGACCACGATGGACGCTTGTGGATGCTGCGGGTCATTGTTGAAGAATGTCAGCCTGCCGCCATGCGCGCCCTCCGAAGGGGGCTTGTACATGGCAGCCACAACCTGCGATGCCGAGGGCTCTACTGTGAAAGCCTTCTTCCCATAGACAAAGTAGGCTTCCGAGTCAGCGCGCACATCATCCACCGAAAGCGTAGCCGTGCCTCGGTTCTGCACCGTGACGTTGAGCCGCTTGATCTGTCCCACCGGCACGGCACCGTAGTTGAGCTGCTGCGGCTCAAGCACAATGTGCGGTCCCTCGAATGGCGGGGGTTCGCCTGTACCGAGCAAAGCAACCGCGTAACTGGGTGACTGGGGATCGTTGGACGCGATGGACAGCGTGGCCTGCACGTCCCCCGCGACCGCAGGTGCGAAGCGGATCACAACCGTCTTGGCGGTCCCCGGACCGATTTGGAAGGCCGTATCGCCCACCACCGAGAACACAGGCTGATCAATGCTCATCTGCGTAACCTGCAGGGGGCTGCCCCCGACGTTGCTTATGCTCAGCGGCAGGTCAGAGTTGTCACCAATCACGATGGAAGCAAAATCCAGGGTTCTGGGCGCGGCCACAAGCTGAGGGGGTGTCACGCCGGCGCCGATCAATGGCACCGTCACCGTGGGCCGGTTGGTGTCGCTGGACTGGATGGTCAGATGCGCTTCCTTCTGGCCCGTGCTCGTGGGCGAGAATCGGACACCAACGGCCTGGGAAGCGCCCGGGGCTAGCTCAAAGGTGGTGCGCCCGAGAATCGAAAAGGCCGCATCACTGCTCTGCATGGAAGACACCGTCAGATCAGCACTGCCAGTGTTGCGTACGGTGAGGAGCTGTTCGGCGGGCTGACCGAGGACGACAGCTCCAAAGTCCATACTGGTTGGGTCCACCACGATGCTTGATACGCCAACCGCCTGTGCTGACAGGACGACGGTAACCGTGGGCTGGCCGCTGTCGTTCGATTCGATGGTCAGGTTAACCTGTCGCTGCCCGACGCTGGTAGGCAAGAAGCGGACAGTGATCGACTGCGAAGCACCAGGAGCCACCTCGAAGGCCGTGTCACCGATGACAGAGAAGGCGGGATCACCGGTCCGCACTGCCGTGACCGAGAGGTCGCCCGTCCCCGCGTTTTGAACGGTCAGGGTGCGTTCGGCAGCCTGGCCAAGGACGACAGTACCAAAGTCGATGCTCGTTGGTTCGACAGCGATCTGCGGTACGCCAAGCCCGGTGCCGGACAGAGGGACGGCCAGTGTGGGCTGGCTGGCGTCGTTGGATTCGATGGTTAGCGTGGCCTGCTGTTCACCTACGCTGGAGGGCGAGAACTGCACGGTGAGCTCTCTGGAGGCATCAGGTGCCAGGTCGAAGGCCGTGTCGTCGCTGACGGAGAAAGCGGGATCGCTGCTCTGCACGCCGGTGACCGATAGGTCTCCCGTGCCGGTGTTGCGCACTGTGAGGGCCGCTTCGCCGGATTGGCCCAGGGTGACGGTGCCAAAGCCGATGCTCGTTGGTTCGACGGCGATCTGCGGCACGCCGAGCCCGGTGCCGGACAGGGGGATGGTCAGTGCGGGCTGGCTGGCGTCGTTGGATTCGATGGTCAGTGAGGCTTGCTGTTCGCCTGCGCTGGTGGGCGAGAACTGGACGGTGAGCTCTTTGGAAGCGTCAGGTGCCAGGTCGAAGGCCGTGTCGCCGCTGACGGAGAAAGCGGGGTCGCTGCTCTGCACGCCGGTGACCGATAGGTCGGCAGTGCCAGCGTTTCGCACCGTCAGGATCTGCTCGGAGGATTGGCCGAGGGTGACGGTGCCAAAGCCGATGCTGGCTGGTTCGACAGCGATCTGCGCAACGCCAAGCGCGGTGCCGGACAGAGGGACGGCCAGTGTGGGCTGGCTGGCGTCGTTGGATTCGATGGTCAGCGAGGCTTGCTGTTGGCCCACGCTGGTGGGCGAGAACTGCACGGTGAGCTCTTTGGAGGCGTCAGGTGCCAGGTCGAAGGCCGTGTCGCCGAGAACCGCAAAGGCCGGGTCGCTTGCGTGCACCCCAGTGACCGACAGATCCATCGAGCCGGTGTTGCGTACCGTCAGCGTCTGCTCTGAGGATTGGCCAACAACGATGGTCCCAAAGTCCAGGCTCTTCGGCTCGGTGGCAATCCTCGGGGGAGGAGCCGGCTCGCCAATGCCTACGGCAGCGAAAGCATTCTGCACCGTCACATGCTTGACCGTATCGCCTGGAAACAGCTCCTGGCAGGCTTGCAGCATCGCCGGCCGTGCGTCGACAAAGCCTGACGTGGCCTGCAAGTGGTGTGTCAGGGCACGGAACCAGATCCTGGCCGCGTTCTCCCTGCCCATGCCGTAGACGGCCACGTCGTGATGGGTGCCACCGTCCGACATCAAATAGGCACACTTGTTCATGATACCGCTGTTCATGTGCACCTTGTAGCTTTCGGTCCCATCGTTGATATAGTCCGCATAGTGATCTGGCTGCCCGAATTTGGTGGGATCCTCCATGTCGCGAACGGCGTCACCCGGGACGTTGGGCGTATAGCAGTCCTCACCCAGAAGCCAATCGGCCTTGTTCTCGACGACAACTCCAAAAAAGTCGGAATAGGCTTCATTCAGCGCACCGGATTCGTCACGGTAGTCCAGACCTCGAGGACGACCATCCGGCCAGGTGACCGAGAAGTAGGTGACGGCATGTTGCCATTCATGGGCCACCACATCAAGGGCATGAGCGAACGGTCCAAATCTCTCTCCGTCTCCGTCACCATACACGACCTGCACCATGCTAGGGATGAAGGCGGCATTGTTCTGCGAGCAGGTGAAAATCGTGTCCACACCGCTGTGCACCGTCGAAACCATTGTGCGGCCCTGGCCATCAATGCCATCCCGACCGAGGGTCTCCCAGTAGTAGTCGTAGAATTTGCCCGCGTGGTTATGTGCGCTCCAGGCGATATCGTCCACCGGCTGCCCGGGCACCGCGCCGCTCTCTGCGATCCACAGCTCACCTGGCAGCAGGCGGTAGTTAAAAGAGTAGTAGGTCTCCCGATCGCGGGCATCCTGTGTGTTGTCATAGGTGAAGATAATGGAGCCCTCGTGGGCGTCCACAAAGTAGACCCAAACGCGCAATTCGATCCACCACACCAGGCGGTCTTCCTTGCCTAGCTCGGCAGCGGCTGCGGGCAGCGAGCCAGTGTTCAGCACCAGGAGCCGCTGAGAAATGGGCTCCAAAGACATGTCCTCCGCATTCAGGTCCGTGCGAGCGATCTCGATTGCTCGCTCAGCGGACACTTTGGGTTCTGTTGAAAGACGGAGCTCTGGCCGAAAACGACCCAGCACCTGCCTGACCCGATTCTGTGGATCCAGCGCTACGGTCAGTTCTCCATCATACACCGCGACCCCCTGGTACATCTGGTACAGGTGCACGGTGCTGCCCAGTTCATCGCTCTGCACTCGCCTGAGGGGGAAGGACTCTTCAGGATCGACAAAGCGATAGAGGTCCCTGTTCTGCCTTAGGAATGCGTACGCTGCCTGCTGCGCGGCATCGCCCATCGACTGCGCGCCGACAGGTGGAGCAGGGGAGGAGAGGAGTCCGCGGACAGTGGCTGGAGTTCCAGTGTCCTCATCCCACTCAAGAGACAGATGGGGGTCGATCTCTTTCAGTGCATTGAGGGCCGCCAGTTGCTTGTCTGAAGGTTCGGGCATTTCGCAGGCGCTCCTTTCCTGAGGCTCACAAAGGTATTATTATACTCCCCGCCTCGGAAAGGCAAAATACATAAGTCGCCGGAGATGCGGGTCAGGGCCACTCATCCGTACCTTGGGCAGCTCTGAGCCTGCAGCGTGTTTGCAGCGTCTGCTTTCAACTCCCGGGGATGCAATTGCAGACCCTGCTCCAGTACTGTACGATCTACGTCACGCGCTTCTACTGCGTCGCCTGGGCTCACTCTGACATCCCTGCGGCACATACAGCTCCCCGGAAGCCCGCCTCCACGGTCCCCGCCCTCAGATTTGGGCATTGCTGAAGCA
>JBFEPU010000152.1:0-6917 GCA_041549915.1 Anaerolineae bacterium
ATGGCGTAGCGCTCGCTGTCGATGCCCTTCATCCGGCTGTCTATCCAGCCGTAGCAGATCGCTTCCTCGACCGCGTCCTCGTAGGAGATGCTTGGCCTGCCGCTCGCCTTCTTGTAGAACAGGAGCCAGATCGCGTCCTTGCTCTCGTGGTGCAGCGACAGCCACGTCCGGAATTCGTTTGCAGTGCTGACGTCGAGAGTTTCGTCCAGCTCCACTGTTTGCTCCCCGCCAGGCGCCCCCCGCGCAGTTCAGGCGGCAGCCAGCGCTGCGACGGCTACCCTGGGCGCCCTCTGCCCGAGATAGAGAGCGAACCCCAGGGCCCTTCCGGCGCACCTGCCGTGTGCAGGCTTGGCCGGTTGACCTGTCCGGTGCTGGCGCCCTGTCAACCCTGAACTCGACGACCATGGCGGCCTGCAATGGGCAGCGTCCTAGTTCAGTATCTGCTCGTCGAGCCAGGCTATCATGGCTTCAAAGACCTGCTGCTGCTCGGGTTCGTTGTGGATCTCATGGTACAGTCCACGCCACGACTTGTACGTGCAGTGCGCGGTGGCTCGGTCGGCGAAGTCGCGGCCTGCCTGGACCGAACAGAGACGGTCGTCGCTGCCCTGCATGAGCAGAAGTGGCACGCTCAGCTGATCGGCGTGCTCCAGAACCCACTCCCCGGCTTCCAGCATGTCCAGGCCCAGACGAGCCGACAGGCGATCGTGCACGAGAGGGTCATTTACATAAGCGTCTACAACGTCAGGGTCTCTGGAGACACCTTGGGGGTCCAGTTCGTTGTTCAGAGAGAAGGTGGGCCATAATCCGTACAGCAGGCGGCCCAGGGTGACCTTCCAGCGCGGGGGAGTAAAGGCCGGGCGGAGCAGCGCCCCGGTGGCAATCACCCCCTTGGGATTGGGGTTGCGGCGCAGCGCGTAGGTGAGCACCAGGGTTCCTCCGAGGCTGTGGCCGTAGAGAAAGCGGGGCAGGCTGGGGAAGCGCTCGGCCGCCTCTTCGAGCAGTCGTGCGGTGTCATCCAGCAAGCTGTCCCAGGACGGAGCGTGTCCGAGCCGTCCCTTCGATCTGCCGTGACCGCGCAGATCAGGCGCCAGGACGGCATATCCGGCCTGGCTCAGGGCGGCGGCCACGTGTGGGTAGCGGCCACTGTGCTCGCCGAGCCCGTGGACCAGGCAAACAACGGCGCGCGTGTCCCCGTCTGGCTGCCATCCCTGGGCAAAGAGCGACAGGCCGTCTGCGGTGTGCCAACCGAACTCAACATGTTGCATGTTTCGCTCCTCCAGCGAAATCAACTTGCCCCAGCACGTGGCGGCAATCATACCACGAATCAGCCTGGTCGCCAAAGTGCCCGGCCCAGGCGGCTCGAATCGGGGGCCCACAGCGGCATTTGGAGCTAGTGCGACTGTGGTGGTATAGTCGCCAGTTGGTTTGCTGTTGACCGGTCGTGGCGCCTCCCAACCTCCCTTTTCGCACGCTGACCGGCAACGGCAATCCGGCAACCGACCGAGAGGTTTGTGTGCCAACATGCCTTCTTCTGTGGTGCCTGACTACGATCTGAAGAACGCGTTGTCGTCCAACCGGCTGCAAGGGCTGTGGCGTCTGATGACCGGCTTCCGCCTGGCATACGTGGCGGCGACGGCCTGCCTAGGCATGGCTGCTCTCTCCAGGACAGCTGTGTTCATGCTGCTCCGCTACTTTGTGGACCATGTTCTCGGCCAGCAAGGCAGACAGAACGTGGCATCCCAGATTGCACTGGCTTTTGTTGGCCTGGCGCTGATTCAGGGCCTGTTCACGTTCTGGAGTGGCACACTGGCGGCGAGGACAGCGGAGGGGGTGACGCGCAGGCTGCGCAACTACCTGTTCGATCACATACAGCGCCTGTCATTTACCTACCATGACCAGACAGCAACGGGTGAGCTGATCGAACGCAGCACCTCTGATGTGGATGCTGTGCGGCGCTTTTTGGCTGACCACGCCATTGGCGCCGGGCGCATCGTGACTTTGTTCGTCGTCAACTTTGTGGCGCTGCTGCGCCTGCACGTGCCCCTGGCACTGCTTGCCACCATCGTGGTACCGGTGCTGGTGGTTCTGTCCCTGGTCTTTTTCCGGCGGGTATCCAGGGTGTACGAGGAGATGCAGGAGCAAGAGGCAGTGCTCTCTACCACCCTGCAGGAAAACTTGACCGGCATGCGCGTGGTCAGAGCTTTTGCGCGCCAGCAATTCGAACGAGAGAAATTCGAGCGCGACAACTGGGAGAAGTTTGTGCGCAGCAGGCGTTTCCTGCAGATGCACGCCCAGTATTGGCCCATTTCAGACCTGCTTTGTGGTGCGCAGATGTTGGCCTGTGTCTCGGTTGGGGCGCGGCTAGCGATGAACGGGAGCATCTCAGTGGGCACCTATGTGGCATACGCAGTGCTGGTGATCTGGATCATCTGGCCGATGCGCAACCTGGGACGCATGATCGTGGAAATGTCGAGCGGCCTGGTTTCCTATCAGCGCGTCGCCGAGGTGATTGCGGTCCAGCGCGAGGAGCTGATAGCAGGCGATTACCTGCCTGCCAGCGACGTGCAGGGCCAGTTCGTCTTTGAGGACGTGGGCTTTCAGTATCCGTCAGGCCACCAGGCGCTGCACGGCATCAGCTTTCGATGCCAGCCGGGGCAGGCCATCGCACTGCTTGGATCCACGGGTTCCGGAAAGACGACGCTTGTCAACCTGTTGCCCCGCTTCTACGACTATACCAGTGGGACGTTGACCCTTGATGGTGTGGAGCTGAACCGCTATCCGCGGCAGTATCTGCGGGAGCAGATCGGTATCGTCGAGCAGGAGCCGTTCCTCTTCGCGCGGAGCATCCGTGAGAACATGACGTACGGCGTTCATCGTCCAGTCTCGGAGGAAGAGATCGAAGCCGCAGCACGTGCAGCGGCCATCTGGGACGACATCATGGAGTTTCCCAACCGCTACGACACGGTGGTCGGCGAGCGCGGGGTGATGCTCTCTGGTGGGCAGAAACAGCGGGTGGCCATTGCGCGCACTCTACTGAAGGACCCACGGATCTTGATTCTGGACGATTCGACTTCGTCGGTCGATGTGGAGACGGAGCATTCGATCCGTCAAGCGCTGCAGCGCCTGATAGAGGGGCGCACGACTTTTATCATCGCCCACCGCATTCAGAGCGTCATGGATGCCGATCTGATCCTGGTGTTCAACGAAGGGTGGATCGTGCAAAAGGGCACGCACAGCGAGTTGATGCAAGAGGACGGCATGTACCGACGCATACACGATATGCAGACGCGAGTCGAGGCAACGTTGGAGAGAGAGCTGGCAGGTGGCGGACTATTTTGAGGAAGAGACAAAAGAAAAGGTCCAGGTCAATCTGGACACGATGGTGCGGATCCTGGCCCAAGCCAAGACGCACTGGAGGTGGCTGGCAGGTTTCCTGGTAACGGTTGCCATCGTCTCTGTGCTGGATTCGGTGTACACCTATTTGCGCAAGCAGATCGTGGACCAGGTGGTCTTGGCCGGCAACGAGGTGGTGTTCAGGCAGGCGGTGGTTGCCTACGCGGTCACCATCGTGGTGCAGGCGGCTGGTGTCTTTGGCTTCATCTACCTGGCCGGCGTTCTGGGGCAGCGCATCCAGTATGATCTGCGGCAGGCGATGTTCGATCACCTGCAGGAACTGTCCTACTCGTACTTCAACCGCACGCCCGTTGGCTGGATCATGGCCCGCGTCACATCGGACTCGGAACGAGTCGCCCATCTGATCACCTGGGGTTTGTTGGACTCGACTTGGGGGGCGTTGAACATTGCCACCTCTGCGTTCTTCATGCTGGTGATCAATTGGCGGCTGGCGCTGATTGTGCTGGCCGTGATCCCTGTCCTGGTTGTGGTGGCGGCACAGTTTCAGAAGAGGATCATCACGCAATACCGTCGGGTGCGGCGGTACAATTCGAAGATGGTCGGCGCCTACAACGAGAACATCACCGGCGTGCGCGTCGTTAAGGCGCTCTGTCGCGAGGAGGAGAACCTGCGCGAGTTCCGCGAGCTGTCCGGAGACATGTACCACGCATCGTACCGGGCGGCCTGGCTGTCAGCGTTGTTCCTGCCCGTGGTACAGCTCATCAGCTCGATCGCTCTGGGCACCATCGTGTGGTACAGTGGCAGCCAGATGGAATGGGGTGGTATGACCGTTGGCAGCATCCAGGCTTTTGTCTCGTACCTGATCTTCATCATGTGGCCAATCCAGGACCTGGCGCGAGTGTATGCCGAGCTGCAGCACGCCGTTGCCTCTGCAGAGCGCATTTTCTCTCTGCTGGATACCGAGCCGGAGGTTGCCGATCGACCTGGGGCGGTGGACCCGGGCACGATACGCGGCGACATCGTGTTTGAGAACGTTGGCTTTTTCTACGAAGACGGGTGCCCGGTCCTTTCCGACTTTAACCTTCGCGTGACCCAGGGAGAGGCAATCGCTTTGGTGGGCCCCACAGGCGGGGGCAAATCGACGATTGTGAACCTCCTGTGCCGGTTCTACGAGCCAAAGGAGGGGACCATACGCATTTCTGGTCGCGACTATACCGAGCTGGCTCTGCACGCTATCCAGTCGCGAATTGGGGTGGTATTGCAGACTCCGCACCTGTTCTCGGGCACAATCCGCGAGAACATCCGCTATGGGCGGCTGCAGGCGACTGATGCTGAGGTGGAGGAGGCAGCCAAGGTGGCTGGCGCTCACGGCTTTATCGAGACTCTGGATAAAGGCTACGAGTCAGAGGTTGGCGAGGCTGGACAGCTGCTGTCTGTGGGACAGAAGCAGCTGCTCAGTCTGGCGCGGGCCATCCTGGCTCGGCCGGAGATCTTTGTGATGGACGAGGCTACCAGTTCGGTGGACACGCTGACCGAAGCGCTCATCCAGAAGGGGATGGAAGCGCTGATGGAGGGCAGGACTAGCTTCGTGATCGCGCACCGCTTGTCAACCATCAAGCGGGCTGACCGGATTCTGTTTGTTGACGATGGGCGCATCGTGGAGGCGGGCAGCCATGCCGAGCTGCTGCGAGCCAGGGGGCGATACTATCGGCTCTACGCGCAGCAGTTCCGATGGGAGTTGGAGCAGGAAGAACGACTCTACGAGGTCGCTATGCCCGAATAGAGCGGCCAAGATGTCATTGGAGTGGCTCTCCGGGCAAAAGCCCGGTCTCACTGCGAGACCGGGCTTTTGTCTTGTGTAAGACCCATAAAGGACCGCTGCTTTATGCAGCCGTATCTGCCCCCTATGTCAAACCGTCTCTCTAGTTGGGAGTCCCGCGGCTCTGGGAGCCGGTGACTGCCGCTCAACCAGGACGGATGAAAGACACAGGAGGCGTGTTGTGACGTTTGACCATGTGGTTTGCCGTGTGAAGGGAAGCTCAGCTTGCCTGGGCCGGTTGATCCTCGTGCTGCTGCTGCTGTCCAGTGCGAGCAGCTTTGGCATGGACGCCAGTGCAAAGGTGGGACAGGACGAGCGTGTCGCCGTCCCGCGCGTCGCTCTGCTGGCGGTGGCGGTCGAGTCCGATGAGCAGGTTGCGGAGATCGAACGGTCGGGGCTGATCCCTTACGGTCGCTTCCGTGACAGCCAGGGAGAGTATCTCCTGGCCGGGCTTCCATTGGTCGGAGGCGACGAGGTACCACAGGTGGGCTGGCCGGCGCGGGTACTGGAGGCGGACACGACCGGTGCGACCTACTATCTGGCGTATGCTTCGCCGCATCGGGCGGCGCCAGACTGGTCTGGGTATGGGGAGGTGCTGCTGGGGGACGGGGCGCAGGTGCTTCTGCGGATCACGCATGAATCGGCGGCGGCCCTTGCTGCGGAAGGGGCCGACGTGGTCTACTTTGCACTGCGGCGCATGGCGCCGGCTACGCCGTACGCGGGGCCTGCAATAGCCACACTGGAGCTGACAGAACCTGATCCGATTGTGCAGGACATGATCGATCGGGTGGACAGCACGGCACTATACGACTATGTTGGGGGACTGAGCGGCGAGTGGCCTGTGGATGTCGGAGGAACCCCGTACACGATTGACACACGGTACACGTACTCTGGTGAGCCGATTCAAAAGGCCACGCAGTATGTGGGGGAGCACCTGGCGGCGTTGGGGCTGGATGTCGAGTACCATGAGTGGGATGAGCCAACGGATCCGAACGTGGTCGGAGAGCTAACGGGACGGACGAGCCCCGAAAACATCTTCATCATCGGCGGCCACCTCGATTCCACTTCGCCATACCAATACGAGGATGCGCCCGGAGCGGATGACAACGCAAGTGGCAGCGGGGGTACGCTTATGGCGGCGGATATCCTGACGCAGTATGATTGGGACTGCACGCTGCGGTTTGCGTTCTGGACGGGAGAAGAGGTCGGGCTGCACGGCAGTCGCTACTACGCAGAGCGGGCGAGCAGCGAGGGTGAGAACATCATTGGCTACCTCAACCTGGACATGATCGGCTACAACTCGGGCGATCCACCAGAGATGACGCTGTTCTCAAGTGCCACAGTGACCGGCTCGGTCGAGATAGCAGAGCTGTTTCTGGACGTGGTGCATGTCTACAATCTGAACCTGACTCCCGTCCATTACATCAACCACTGGCTTGGCGGCCGCAGTGATAACAAGTCATTCTGGGACGTAGGGTACGCCTCCATTCTGGCCATCGAAGATCACGACGCGGACTTTAACCCCTACTACCACTCTACGATGGACACCCTCCAAAACCTGGACATGGTCTACTACGAGGAGTTTGTGAAGGCAGCCATCGGCACCTTTGCGCACATGGCGGGCTGCTACACAGTGGAGCCCACTCCAACCGCGACACCACTGCCGACCGATACACCTCTCCCCACGAACACACCGCTGCCGACGTCCACACCGACGGCGACGGCCACGGCCACACCGCCTCCC
>JBFEPU010000153.1:0-6887 GCA_041549915.1 Anaerolineae bacterium
CACGGATGAGCTGGGCGGGGAGCTGGTTACCCAGGCACGGAAGCACAACTACATCCCGGCTTCATCAGAGACAGAGTTTGCCGCTGCGCTGCTGCGCGAGTATCGGAAGTTCTGCGAGCAGAAGGAATCTGGCCAAAGCACCACAACTGCTCAGAAGACTTGGCGAGGCATTCCCCGCGAACAGGTCCCCTGGTTCCCTATGCTGGACGAAACGCTGTGCGATGGTTGTGACAAGTGCCTCGAGTTCTGCAGCAGCGGAGTCTATGCCAAGCGAGACAGTGGCGTTGTGTACGTGGCTCATCCGCTGAACTGCGTGGTCGGTTGCGACGCCTGTGCGCGTCTGTGCCCGCACAAGGCGATCACCTTCCCGCCACGAGCGATTCTGCGCACGATGCAACGGTGATTGCTGCCGCTGCGAGAGGGAGCCACGGCTACAGACGTGCGCTGCGGCGTGCTCAGACTGTACGCTGAACTATCAAACCAACAACGGAGCGTGGAAGACAACATGGCAGAAACGGGACATCTTGGCATCCCGCGGGCGCTTGTTCCGTGATACCCGGTGATCGACCTTGGCGAATGTAGCGGATGCGGTCTCTGCGCCACATCATGCAAGCATGGGATTTTTGCGCTCGACACGGACAAAGTCATCGTCGGCAACCCCTTGGAAAAGGAATTCCGCAAGCAGTTCGCGCCGACCTAGAGTGCGCGCGACTCGATGGAATGCCGCTTCGAGGGCCGTCCGGACGAGCTGGGGTAAGACTGACCGCTAGGGGCCCCGGCCCGGCCGGTGACAGCCGATAGACCCTACAATCCAAGCCAAGGAGGAGAGATTTGCCGCCTCGTCCGTACCAAACGATCACGAGCCGAGCGTTGCGGGCCGTTGTCCTCGTGCTGACGCTGGTTGCCGTCTCTGGGGCCCTGACAATACCGGCCAGCCAGGCCCAGGAAACAACGGTTCATCTGTACTACTTCTACGATCCCAACTGCTCGGTGTGCGAGGAGATTCACCAAGTCCTCGAGTCCCTGTTGGTCGAATACGGCGACCGGATTGCCGTTGACGAACGGGACATATCGAACATGGCCAACTTCGAGCTCCTGCTGGCCTTGGAGGCCCAGTTTGAGGTCCAGAGTCCCTCAATTCCTGAGGTATTCATTGGCGCAGATGCGCTGATCGGGCCGGAGGAGATCCGAACGCAGCTTCAGGAACGAATTAAGTACTATCTGGCCCAGGCTGGCGTTGACCCTGGCGCCGGAGGGGTCGCGGCCCTGCCGAGTGCGGCAACCAGGCCCGGATGTGATACATGTGAGGAAATCAAGCGGGGCCAAAGGGCGCTACCCAGCAGCCGACAGACCGCACAGCTGGCAACGCCCACTGCAGTGGGAGCAGCAACGCTACCCATCCACGCCGCCTGGTTCTACCAGCCCGGCTGTGACCTGTGCGAACGCAAGGAGCATGACCTGCAGTACCTCCTTGACAAGTATCCCCAGGTGAAAGTGCAGCGCTTTAGCATTGAGGACGACATGGCGCTCAATCAGTACCTGTGCCTGCGAGCCAATGTGCCTGAGGATCGCCAACTCATCGCCCCAGCTATCTTTGTCGGCGATTCCTATCTGGTGGGTGACGAGATCAGAGGCTCAACCCTCATCGCACTGATCCAGCCATACTTGGGGTCGGGCGCAGAGGAACTGTGGGCAGACTGGCAGGCCAACGAGGCCATCGCCGAACAGACCATCCTGGATCGGTTTCGCGCCTTCGGCATTTGGACCGTCGTCGGTGCAGGGCTGCTTGACGGCCTCAACCCCTGCGCCTTTGCCACGATGATCTTTCTCGTCTCGTATCTTTCGGTGCGCAAGCGGCAGGGGCGCGAGCTGCTGGCCACGGGAGCGGCTTTTACAGCCGGCGTCTTTCTCGCCTATCTGGGAGTGGGCTTTGGCTTCTTGAAGTTCCTCACTTCGCTGCCTGCCCTCAGCACAGTTGGGAAATGGATCTATGGTCTGACTCTTGTACTGTGCCTGGGACTGGCCTGGGGCAGCTTCAACGACTATCGAAAGGCCAGCAAAGGCCAGTTGGGCGACATGAGCCTCAAGCTGCCCGACAGGATGCGCGGCTGGATCCGGCGTCTGATTCGCGAAGGCTCTCGGGCCAGGAATTATGTGAGTGCATCCCTGATCCTGGGTTTTGTGGTGTCCATCGTGGAGCTGGCCTGCACTGGTCAGGTCTACCTGCCCACCATCATCTTCGTGCTGGGCTTGCCCGATTGGCGGGTGAGAGCGACTCTCGCCCTGCTGGCGTACAACATCATGTTTGTCGTACCGCTCATCGTGGTCTTTCTGCTGGTGTATTACGGTACGACTTCACAGCAGCTCACCGAGTGGATGGCCAGACGCGCTGCGCCAGTGAAACTAGGCACTGCGGTGCTGTTTGTGCTGTTGGCGGGGTGGTTGGGTTACAGCATCATCACACTCTGAGACCGATTGGCGGAGGTAGCGTTGAAGGCAGCACCATCGAACAGGCAGCGCTGGCTCGGCGCACTGGTTGTAGCGGCGGCAGCGGCCGTCCCTGGAATCAAAGAGGCAAAGGTAGCCCTGCTGGATGGGCCCTGGGATCCATCGTGGATGAGGCGATGAGTTCCGCGGTTGCCACACTAGGAGAAGGCGAATGTGTGAAGCAACGGTGTACATACAACGCGGTGCTAAGCGTGAGAAGATCGCGGAGGATGTGATCCACATCGAGGCGGCCGGCACGGACGTCATAGTGCGGAGGCTCTTCGAAGCACCCCATACCATCGAGGGTGTGATCCGCGAAGTTGACCTCCTTCAGCACCGTGTGATTCTCGCCGTACAAGGTCCAGAACAATGAAGAGTTTGGTGGATACAGCGTACGAGAAGGCACAGGACGTGCTGGGGCGCGAGTGCAGCCCGCTAGGGTTGATGGCTTCACCAGAAGGCTACCCTCACGTCTGGGCCCGCGACAGCGTCATCACCAGCCTGGGGGCCGTCCTGACTCCTGGACACGAGGATTGCCTGCGCAGGTCCCTGGAAACTCTAGCGGGGCAGCAGTCTGAACTGGGAGCCATTCCCAACAACGTCAGTGTGGCCACCGGGCGTCTGGACCACACCAATGCTGGATCCGTGGATTCCAACCTGTGGTACATTATCGGGCACTACGTCAACCATCGAATGCGCGGCGATACCGGGTTCATGCGTACCCACTGGCCTTCGCTGCAGCGGGCCCTACTGTGGCTGCGCTATCAGGACTCTAATGGCTGCGGCTTGCTGGAGGTGCACGAAGCAGCCGATTGGGCTGACCTCCTGGCCAACCGCTTCAATATCCTGTATGACAACGTGTTGTGGTACGCGGCCCTGACGGCGATGGCAGCCATGTCTGAGCTGGTAGGCGAGGATAGTACGCGGTACGCTGAGATGGCTTCGGATGTTAGGCACAAGCTGCGCATCGTGATGTGGGTTGGACCGGAGAATGCCGATGAATGGGGGCCGACCTGCCCTGGCCACACAGAATGGAAACACACCCTCAGCCAGGTGGATCCGGTGCTGGTCAAGCGCCCGTTCTTCCTGCCCTACGTCGCCTTTCGTGAATATGGAGACTACTGCGACGTGTTCGGTAACCTGCTGGCGGTGCTGTTTGGCGTTGCGAACGCGGCCCAACAGCGGCGGATTCTGGACTACATGCACCAGGTGGGTATCGCAGAGCCCTATCCCGTGAGGGTGCTGCATCCGGTCATCCATCCTGGTAGCAAGGATTGGCGGGAGTACTACCGCAACAACAATTTGAACCTACCCGATCAGTACCACAATGGCGGCATCTGGCCATTTGTGGGCGGCTTCTACGTCGCGGTGTTGGTGAAAGCCGGACAGCTTGATGAAGCGCGCCATCAGCTCGAGAGACTGGCCGAAGTGAACCGCATGGGCATCAACGAGGAATGGGAGTTCAACGAATGGTGTCACGGCCGCACCGGGCGGCCTATGGGCTATCCTCACCAGGCCTGGTCGGCAGGGATGTACGTCTACGCTTACCGCTGTGTGGCCGAGGAGCAGGTGCCGATATTCGGGGATGGCGCGCTGTGGGAGTCAGGGTAACGCTGTCTGGCCGGCCCGGCTTAGGCATGCAAAGCGCAGCCATGGGACGACAAGCTTCCCGTTTTGAACGGGTCCGTAGCACGTAGGTCGCGTGACAGAACATGGACAAGATCAGCTGTTGTCAGTACGAGGATTTCGTCAAGTGCCTGGCCGACGACACACGCCAGGCCATATTGGAGTTGCTCAGGGATCGGGAGATGAGCGTTGGAGAGATAGTCGCCTGCTTCACGCTGACACAGCCCACCATATCGCATCATCTGGCTCTAATGCGCCGTGCGGGAGTGGTGCTGGCCCGCAGGGACGGCCGGATCCGATATTACAGAGCCAATGACTGCTGCCTGAAGCGGTGCACGTTGCGGCTGGTCGATCAATTCACTTCCAAGGATACGAGTCGTGTCAAGCGTGAGAGCAATGCTCGCGCAGCGCGTGCAGTGGCCTGACTGATAAGAGGGTAGTGGAGCTGCAACTGAGAGCGTGTTGGAAAGACCTCGGCATGAGAACAGGAACTCAGGAGGGTGGCTATGAGCAAGAAAGTGGCCATTGAGTTGATTGGACTGGCACGGCGCCACGCCGGCCAGGACGCGGTGAGCGTAAGCGTACAGGAAGGCGCTACGTGGCGGGATGTCATTGCCGCCATGGGCCAGGTATCGCCAGCGTTGGTAGGGAACGTCGTCTCAGAAGACGGACGCACCCTGCTTGGATCATACGTACTGAACCTAGGCGGAACGCGCTCTATCTATGACCTGGATGCCGAAGCGACACTCGAAGCAGCGGCCCGCCTGTCGCTTCTGGACGTGGGCATCTGCTAATTGACTCGAAAAAAGCAAGCAAGACCTATTTCGGCTTCATTAGGAAGTGGCAAGCGTAGCGATGGGCTACGACCATGCCAACAAACGATTTGCTGGGAGGATAGTGATGTATGGGTATAGCGGTAGGATACTGCACGTTGACTTGACCAGTCGAAAGACTTGGGCCGAATCGAAGCCGGAAGAATGGTACAAGATGTACATCGGCGGCGTGTCGATGGCTGCCCGACTCTGCTGGGAGAACATCGAAGTGGGCTGTGACCCGCTTTCCTCTGGCAACCCGATCTGCATCGGGGGCGGGATATTCGCCGGGACACCGGTGCCCGTGGGAGGCAAGCACGGCCTGGCCTCCAAGTCTCCATTGACCGACTTCCTCGGCGACAGTCTGTCGGGGAGCTGGTTCTCGGTCGCGCTCAAGCGCGCCGGCTGGGATGGCATTGTCGTTCACGGAGCCAGCGACGACTGGGTCCATGTCTCAGTGGACGACGACCACGTCGAGTTCCATGATGCATCCCATCTGTTGGGACTTGGAACGTTCGAGACCGAAGAGGCGATTCGGGAGGAACTGTCCGACGATCAGATTCGCTCATCCACCATCGGCAAAGCAGGTGAGAACCTCGTGCGGTTCGCCAACGTGACCAACGATGGCCGTCAGGCCGGTCGCACCGGGCATGGTGCGGTTTGGGGATCGAAGAAGCTGAAATCGCTCTCTGTGCGGGGCACGCATGATGTTGGTGTGGCGCATCCCGACGAACTACTCAAGCTGTGTTATGACATCGTCCAGGCAGCACAGGGGAAACATACAGAGAAATACCGCGTCCTGGGCACGGTCTCCAATGTTCTCAATCTGAACCGCATGGGCCTGCTGCCCACGCGGAACTTCCAGCAAGGCACCTTCGAAGATGCCGAACTGGTCAGCGGGGAGTATCTGCACGAGCATCACAAGGTCAAGACCATTGCCTGCGCACAGTGCCCCATTGCCTGCGAACAGATGTCTCGCGTCACCGATGGCCCGTACGCCGGGGCGATGACGGGCATCGAGTACGAGTCGCTCTTCGCGGTCAGCTCGAATTGCGGAGTGGGTGATATGAAGGCGGCGATCAAGGCGATCGACATCTGCGACGAGGATGGCATGGATGCAATGAGCACAGGCGTGACGATTGGCTGGGCCATGGAGACCTTTGAGCGTGGCGTGTTCACCAAAGAGGACTTTACGTGTGAAAAGTATCCTGAAGGCTTTGAGGCGAACTTTGGCAACGGCGAAGCCCTGGTGACGATGGCTGAGATGATCCGCGACCGCGAGGGCATTGGCGATTTGCTGGCGGAAGGCACCAAGAGAGCGAGCGCTCAGGTCGACGCCGAGCGCGGGGCGGAGACCTACAAGTGGGCCATGCACATCAAGGGGCTGGAATGCCCGGGCTATGACGCCCGCGGTCTCAAGACTTTCGCCCTGGGCGCGTCCGTCGTCACACGTGGTGCCTGCCACAACCGCACGGCAGCATACGATGTCGATGTCAAGGGGTGGGTGGATCGACTGAGCATTGACGAGTCGCGCGGCAAACTGGCGAAGGAGACCGAGGAGTACGCTGCAGTCTACGACACGCTGCCGCTGTGCAAGTTCATCCGGCGCTGCTTTACTGGCAAGGCCGACCGGGAAGGTGCTTGGCCAGCCATCGCCCAGCTGATCAACGCCACAACAGGGTGGGAGTTTGACTATGACGCGGTAGATCTGATCGGCGAGCGGGCCCACACGATCAAGAAGGCGTTTAACATCCGCGAAGGCTGGACACGGGCGGATGACCACCTGCCGTACCGATGGCAGCACGAGACTATGAAGGAAGGTGCTTCAGCTGGGTCGGTGGTAACAGAGGAGGAGCTGGAGTACATGAAGGACCTGTATTACGAAGCCAAAGGCTGGACCAAGGAGGGGCTGATTCCCAAGGGAAAGCTGGTGGCGCTGGGTATGGAAGACGTTGCCGAAGA
>JBFEPU010000154.1:0-6877 GCA_041549915.1 Anaerolineae bacterium
AGGACAGACCAGCTCACGCCCCGTCGCACGTGCTACAGCCTGCCGGGTCACGTCGTCGACGGTAGGGCCCAGCCCCCCGGTGGTGATGACCACATCGGAACGCGCCAGGGCATCCCGCAACGCCCCGACGATTCGCTCCTTGTTGTCGCCCACCGTGCTGGTGAAGAAGTGATCTACGCCGATCATCGCCAGTTCCCGGGCAATGTGCGCCGCATTCGTATCTACTATCTCGCCCAGCAGCAACTCGGTACCGATGGTGACGATTTCTGCAATCAAGTCCTCACCTCCCAGCCGTTCTCGCCCCAAGAAGAAAGCCAAGGATCAGCGATCCCTGGCTACAGCCCCTGGGCTCAAACTCCACTCAAGCCGCAAGCCCACAGGTCAAGGATGGGCCTCGCTCACTGCGGCACGCAGGCAGTTCAGGACCAGCCAACAGGGCTGGACCTGGATGTGCTGTCACGCACTCACAGGTATTCCTCCCTGCCCTTGCGCTTCAGCTGTTCCACGACCCTCCTGACGTCCTGAGCGCGGTCCTTCGGACACACCAACACGGCGTCTTCCGTCTCGATCACCACCATGTCGCGCAGCCCCACGGCTGCTACAAGTCGCCCAGAACTGCGAATGTACGTGTCGCGACAGTCCAGCACAATGCTTTCCCCCTGCACGGCATTTCCATGGGCATCGACCGGAGTGAGGTTCGCTACAGAGCTCCAGCAACCGACGTCGCTCCAGCCGATGTTGGCGGGCAACACCACCACGTCACTGGCACGCTCCATTACCCCGACGTCAATGGACACGGGGTGCACAGCATCCCAGACCCGCTCGATGACTTCGGCCTGCTGAGTCGTGTCCAAGGCCGGCTCAATCTCCATCAACTGTGCGTACAGCTCGGGTAGCAGCCTGCGGATCTCAGACAGGATCGCCGACACCTTCCACACAAAAATGGAGCTGTTCCAGAAGTACCTTCCGGTCTCGACAAACGAGCGCGCCGTCTCCAAGTCAGGCTTTTCCGCAAAACGCAGCACACGATACACGTCATGCCCCTCGTGCTGCTCAAGCAGCTCACCGCGCTGGATGTAGCCATAGCCCGTCTCGGGACAATCAGGCACAATGCCGATAGTCACCAGGTGACCTGCTTCGGCCGCACCTACGGCAGCACGGAGAACGCTGCGAAAGCCCTCCTCATCCTGAATGGCGTGATCGGATGCCATTGACGCCATGATCGCATCCGGATCGCGCTTGTGGATCAGCAGAGCCATCAGCCCAACACAGGGGCCTGTGCTCTTACCTGAAGGCTCCACGACGATGTTGTCGGGCAAGAGGTCGGGGACCTCTTCTCTGAGTGCCTGGACTTGGTCTGCCACTGTGATCGTCAACATGCGATCGTGCGGGATAAGGGCCTCTACCCGGTCGAAGGTCTGGGACACCAGAGTGCTCGGGCTGTGAAGCCTGAGAAGGTGTTTCGGCTGATCCACGCGGCTCAGTGGCCACAAGCGAGTGCCACCTCCTCCCGCCAGAACGACGGCATACAAAGCAGGTTCGGCGTTCACGTTCTCTCCTCTGACGGCTGAGAAACCACCCGTTGACCAGGCCTGGGTTTCTCCAGCTACGCGCACTAGTCTACAGTGTACTGCCCCCCGGCCTCGCGTGCCAGGACGTACTTCATGCCACTGGCCTGCCGTACCAGGCCCTTGAGCTCCATCAGGGCGAGCGTACCCGAGACCTGTGCGATTGGCAGCCCGCTGGCGCGTCCCAATTCGTCCACATGCAGCGGCTCCTCTGATAGATGCTGCAACAGCAAAGCCTCCGTCTCGTTCCCCGGCACCGCTGCCCGCACTTCGGCCTGCTGGCTGACCATGGTCAGGTTGAGTTCCTCCAGTACGTCCTCAACCCTCATCACCAGCTTCGCTTCGCCCTGCTGGATGAGCCTGTTGGTGCCGCTGCAGCCTCGATCAAGCAAGCTGCCCGGCACAGCAAACACCTCGCGCCCCTGCTCCAGTGCAAAGTACGCTGTGATCAACGCGCCGCTGCCCTCCGGCGCCTGGGTGACGAGCGTTCCCAGCGTGAGACCACTGATGATCCGGTTCCGCGGCGGGAAATTCTTCCTGTCCGGCTTGGTTCCAAGTGGATACTCGGTGATTACGGCACCAGCCGCGACAATCTCCTGTGCCAAGCCCTTGTTCTCACTCGGATAGATTACGTCGATCCCTGAGCCGAGCACGGCAATGGTGCGCCCACCGGCCTGAAGGGCTGCACGATGCGCCTGTGAGTCAATGCCGCGGGCCAGGCCGCTGACGATCGTGATGCCGGTGCGCGCCAGACCACCCGCCAGGTAGCGCGTAACCTCTTGGCCATAGGCCTTGGCGCGGCGCGTGCCCACCACCGCAATCGCCCAGTCATCATCAACGAGGTGGGAGCCCTTGACATACAACACCAACGGCGGCAGGCTGATCTGCCGCAGCAGCCGAGGATAGTTCTCGTCCTGCAACGTGACCACGTGGGCGCCAGCGTCTTCGATGCGCTGCATCTCGGCGTCCAGATCCAGCTTGGCGCGAACCGCCAACAGGCTCTGCAGCGACTTGCGGTCCAGACCAGCCCGTGCCAGCTCAAGAGGAGGGCCGTTCCAGGCAGACTCAGCATCTCCGAAGTGATCCAACAGCCTCTTGAGCCGTGCCGGTCCAATACCCGGCACGATATTGAAGCCTACCCAGTACTTGACATCGGTCATCGCGACCCCGTTGGTCTCCGCAGACACCAGATGCATGCACCTCCCGCACACCATCCGCCAGACTGGAGAGAGATGATGTCTTGGCTCTGCTACTCCAGCAGCCCAGGAGGCAACTGTACGACCATGCGCCGGCCTTCCAGATCCACCTCCAGCACGACATCCTTCAGCACGGGGATGAGCACCTCTCCACGTGGCCCTTGTGTTACGTACACTGCATTGCTTCCGGTGTACAGCACATCACCGACAACGCCCAGAGACTCGCCGTCTGACGTCGACACCTCAAGGCCCAGGATTTGATACTCATAGTACTCACCCGGCTTCAGGGGCATGGCCTCGCCGAGCGGAATCCAAACGTCCATGCCACGGAGTTTCTCCGCCGCCGTCCGGTCGTCGCAGCCCTTCAGCTTCAGTAGACCGTGGGCCGCGTGCAAACGAAAGCCCTCGAAGTCATAGGGGAGATGCTCTGGGCCGAGGTAGACGCGCGTCAGCAGCGCAAAGCGCTCAGGAAAATCGGTCTCGATCCGGACCTTCAGCTCACCGCCAACGCCGTGCGGTGCTAGCACCGTAGCTATGGCCAGGTACTCAGGATCATAACGCCGGACGACAGAACTCTGCTCGCTGTCCCGTTGCCTGGCAGAACGGCAGTGTCTGGCATCCGGCGAATGCTGCTCGTGAAGGGTGCGACGTCTGCGAGGTCTATCCACTTGCGTTGTGGGACACAACGTACAAAGCCCCTATTCCACAATCTCCAGGATAGCCCGCTTCCCAGACCGTGCAGAAGCGACGCGCAGTAGGCTGCGCATGGCATTGGCCACACGACCATGCTTCCCTATGACGCGGCCCATATCGGATGGTGCAACGCTCAACTCGTACATGATGGAACGCGCTCCGGTGATCTCCTCCACCTGCACCTCATCGGGATGATCCACTAGCGTCTTAGCGATGTACTCGATGAGCTCCTTCATCTGCGGTTCGGACATGAAGGTCATTCTCCTTCTGTGGCTGCCTCTTGAGGAGCCTCAGGAGCCTGGGGCGCTTCAGCCGCTTTCTCCTTGACTACGTTGTGGCGCCATTCGCGCTCGGAAATGACGCCCTTTTTCTCCAGAAGCCGCGCAACAGCATCGCTGGGCTGTGCGCCCTGGGACAGCCAGTACCGAGCGCGCTCCTCATCGATCTCAACTGTAGCTGGATCGGTGCGCGGGTTGTAGTGCCCGATGTTCTCGATAAAGCGCCCATCGCGCGGCGAGCGCGAATCAGCCACAACCACTCGATAGCTTGGTTGCTTCTTCCCGCCAGTACGACGAAGACGAATTCGAACTGCCAAGTAACCTTTCCTCCTCCATCACTTCGAACAAGTATCCAACCGCAGAGGCCCCGGGACAGGCAAAAAGACTGGGAACGCCTGCGTGGATGTGTCTCCACCAACTCTTGTGATTAGACAGACATTCTACCGCAAATGTGCCGCGCGGTCAAAAGCACTCCGAAATATCCTTCGCATTGCGTCTGTGTCTGCACTGCGTACGTGCTGAGCATCGACCCTGAGCTACAGACGCAGTCGGCCCAGCAAGCCGGGTAGACGCCCGCTGCTCAGCTGCTTCATCAGGCGCTGCATCTGGCGGAACTGGCTGAGGAGCTGGTTGATCTCGGAGACGGTCGTGCCACTGCCGCGCGCGATTCGACGCTTGCGGCTGCCGCTGATGATCCGCGGGTTGCGCCGCTCTTCAGGGGTCATGGAGCGGATGATGGCCTCGGTGCGCTTCATCTGCTGCTCGGTCATGTCTTCCGACAACTGACCCTTGATGCTGGACAATCCCGGTACCATCTCCAGCACCTGTTGCAGCGGTCCCATCTGCTTCAGCTGCTGCAGCTGCTCCAAAAAGTCCTCCAGGTCAAACGTTGCAGTGCGCAGCTTCTGCTCCATCTTGAGCGCTTGCTCTTCGTCAAAGGCCGCCTCGGCCCGTTCGATCAGCGTCAGGATGTCGCCCATGCCCAGGATACGCGAGGCCAGGCGATCGGACTGAAATGGTTCCAGTGCCTCCATCTTCTCGCCCACGCCCAGGTACACAATGGGCACACCTGTCACAGCGCGGATGGACAGCGCCGCACCGCCGCGCGCGTCGCCGTCTACTTTGGTCAGAATCAAACCTGTTAGTGGAACACGGCGGTGAAACTCCTCAGCCACGCGCACCGCATCCTGGCCGGTCATGGCATCGACCACCAGCAACACTTCGGACGGCGAGACCTGGCGCATGATCTCTTCCAGCTCGTGCATCATCGGGTCGTCGATGTGCAAGCGCCCTCCGGTGTCCAAGAGCACCGCGCCATAGCCACCTTTGCGCGCCCGAGCCACGGCATTGGCACAGATGCGCGGGGGAGCCTCCTTGTCGCCCTCACTGTGCACCGCGATGTCCAGCTGCTCGCCCAGCACCTCGAGCTGAGCGATAGCCGCCGGGCGGCGCGTATCGGCGGCCACCATCAGCGGACGCTGTCCCGACTGACGCAGCTTGAGCGCTAGCTTGGCAGCCGTCGTCGTCTTGCCCGAACCCTGCAGGCCGGCGAGCATGATCACGTGCGGCGGTGCACCCGACAGATCCAGCCTGCGCGGCTGGCCTAGCGTGGTGATCAGTTCCTCGTTCACGATCTTGATCACCATCTGCGCGGGGGTGAGGCTCCTCATCACGTCCGAGCCGATGGCGCGCTCGCGCACACGCGCCACAAACTCCTTCACCACGCGGAAGTTGACATCGGCTTCGAGAAGCGCCATTCGCACCTCGCGCAGCGCCGCGTCCACATCCTGCTCCGACAGACGGCCCTTGCCGGCGAGCTTCTTGAAAACGGTCTGCAGTCTTTCGGTAAGGTTCTCAAACATCACCCATCACCGATTACCCATTGTTTGTGCTCCGCTACCATCATGGATCGG
This sequence comes from Anaerolineae bacterium, assembly GCA_041549915.1. Classification (GTDB taxonomy): domain Bacteria; phylum Chloroflexota; class Anaerolineae; order UBA2200; family UBA2200; genus JBFEPU01. The sequence continues at coordinate 5,649 of JBFEPU010000154.1, forward strand.
CAGCGGCTTTGGTGTGCCAGTCTCCTCTGCCTTGGACAAAGCAAAGTGGCGGAGTCCTCACCGTCCGCCACGCTGCCAATGTACATTGTAGTCCAGACTGACACATTGGTCAATACGGCTATTTGCCAAAAGCGCCCCGCTCGCCTATAATGCGGGCTGCGCGGGGCGTAGCGCAGCCAGGTAGCGCACTTGAATGGGGTTCAAGTGGTCCGCGGTTCAAATCCGCGCGCCCCGACTCATCTTTGACCAGAGATCACTAGGCTGGCATCTGAAATGCCCGTTGTGTTCTCAGGTTCTTTGCGGCACACGCTCACCGCGACTTGAGGTCACCCAAGAAGAGGTGCTCTCAGCCGCGGGTATGAAGCACTTCAAATCTGCTTGTCAAGAACGTGCACCGCCACCGACAGCGAGTTCACGCTCAACCACCATCGCTCCATTGTGTCCCCTTCGCTCACCACTTCCAGGACTCCTGTACGGTCCCGTCGCGCCGGAACATAAAATCTACTTGAGTCGTCTTAGGAGAAGAAACCGGACGTGTCGCACCGCGACTGCAGGTGGCAGCGTCTGCGCGTGCCGGCCACGTATCTAGACTGCTCTCGCCCCATCTGTTGGAACCTTGGTCAGCGCAACTACCAAAGTCGCCGAGGCCAACACCGGTTGCAGAGCTGCCTTCCGATCGCAGGCTGCAGCTAACGGACGGACAATGCCGTCATGACCCGCCAGGCTGGGAGCACTCGGCAGCACTGAGTCGGGGCAGATGGCTGTGGGACAATGCCGTTTGCGGCGTGAGCGCGGGCATCTGCGACCTGCTGCTCGCCTTGTGACGCCCTACCAGCCGTCAAATGAAGAAACTGTAACGCCTAGGCGTCGAATTATGTTCTATACGAAGAAACTGTAATGCGCATACGGGGGAATATGTGCTATACTAGACTGTAGAAAGGTGTAGTACGCGGATGGAAATGCCCTCCACCCGCCCAACTTTGGACCAGGTTTGTGGTCAGGAGGATTGAGAAATGGAGAAGATAGTGTTTGTAGCGCTAGCAAGCCTAACCTGTGTGCTGTTGCTGGGCTGGCTTCAGCTGACACGTCTACGCCTCAATGGGATGTAGCGAGACATAGCTGGTACCGCTCGCGGCATGCCTCTTGAGGCCAGCCTCTCGGTCAAGATCGAGAGCTGCTGCTAGCCGCGTGCGGGATCTACTCGCTCTGCCTTGACGGCCCCCGGATGC
>JBFEPU010000155.1:0-6842 GCA_041549915.1 Anaerolineae bacterium
CAGACGCCTCACGCAGCAAACTTGACTTGGATGCTCAGCTTGTGCAGAGGCTTGCTTGCCATCCTGCGAACGAGGGGACTCGATTCCGCAAAAAAGGATTTGCACCTATCTGAAGACAGCGGGCCGGGCTCCTCGCGGAGCATCCCTCCGCTCTGTGGAGGGGCGCCCCCGGCAACACCTGCACTTGCGCCAGAGCGCAGCGCCGGCGCAAGTGTCCGGCGGCGTGCCCATGCTGGCGCAGGGTGTCCCACTCCGCTTCAGGGACTTCTTTCGGTCGCTGCGCGAGGAACCGCCTCAGCTGAGTTCTCGGATAGGCACTTTGTCAGTACAATGCAGTCCGCCAAGGGCCGACCGGCTGGTTATCCAATTGTGACGGACGAGGACTGGATTGTGAAGAACACAAACCAACGCCGAAAGCTCATCCTCTTTGACATGGATGGCACGTTGATTGACATCGGCTATGCACATCGCAAAGCGGTCCTCATGACCGTCAAGGCGATCTATGGCAAGGAGCTCAGGGACGGTCTCGCTCCCCATCAGTATCAGGGCGAAACGCAGCCAAACATTATGCGAGCCATTGGCCAGATGTTGGGGGTGCCAACTGAAACAGTGGAAGCACGCCTACCTGAGGCCATGAGGATGCAGGCCGAGGCTACTGTCGCCATGCTGGAGAACGATTTGCGCAAGGCGATACTCCCCGGGGTGGAGCCTCTGCTAGAGGCGCTGCAGGACATGGGCCATTTGCTTGGGCTTGTGACCGGCACGGTAAGCGCGATTGCCAGTGTCGCGCTACAACGGACTGGGCTGTGGCGCTTCTTTCCTCTGTGCGCCTGTGGCGAGGAAGGCGACGAGCGGTTGGACCTGCTTCATCTGGCCATTGATCGTGCGGCCCGTACATATTGCTGGCAAGAGACCGGCAACGGTCTCGTGGTTGTGGGCGATGCGGTGCGCGACATCAAGGCGGGAAAGGCACTGGGGGCGAGGGTGGTGGCCGTGGCTACCAGCGGCCACCGCTTGGCCGATCTTGCGCAGCACGGTCCGCACGCCATTCTTCCCAGCCTTGACGACCTGGACGCGGCCCTGGATGCGATCCTCGCGCGATCTGGGTAGACCTCGACACTGGCAGCCATTCGCCAAACGGCGGCGGTCCAGAAGTGCCGCGAATCCTACCTGTCGGTGGGCGCATTCAGTCCAGTCTGGCTGCGACACAGCTGTTCGGCGGAGCTTGCCGACCGGAGTGGGACACCATGAGGGCCTGCTGCGTCCTCGACTGCCATAGCCGATCCCATCCAGTTCGGTCCATGCGGAAACCAACTCCGCCCGTCCGCCCGGTTGGTGGCCTAGTGCGTGGCGCACGCAATGCAGGGATCGAAGGCACGGACAACCCGCCCTACGGCGCGCTCCAACTCCATGTCCACGCGCTCGGCAGTGATATAGCGTTCGGCTGCGACCCGCAGGGCGCGTTCGATAGCCAATGAATTGTGGACTGTAGGAATCACAAAGTCAGCCGCCGAGATGAGGCCGTCTTTGATCCGGTAGTGGTGGATCAGCGGGCCGCGCGGCGCCTCGACCAGCCCATATCCTTCGCCATCACGCGGGGTGTATGGGACCTGGGTGTCCTCGTGATCGAGAGGTTCTGTGAGGATCTCCGTGGCCCGCTCGAGCGCGTAGATCAGCTCGATGCCTCGTCCTAGATCAAAGAGCAGGATCCCGTGGGCTGGCTGTCCGAATGCCTGCTGAAATCGCTTGAGGTACTCATCCGCGAGTGGAGTCCCCATGCGCTGTACCATGTTCAGTCGTGCTAGGCTGTTGGCCCGCATCGCGTGTCCTCGATAGCTGGTCTGCTCTGCGTAACTATAGTCGACCTGTTGGCAGGAGAGATGGTCGCGGAAATCTCGGGCAGGGAAGCTGTCGCACAGCCCACCGTCAGGGGCCATGACGCGCAGGACATCACCGTCGTAGTTGGGACACGCGTCAGTGATAGCAGTGATGTAATAGGTCGGCGCGTCGTCCCCCCACGTGCCGATGCGATATCGCAGGGCCAGCGACAGTTCCCAGTAGTGGTCAAACAGCTCGCGGGCCACAGGCAACGTCTCCTCAAGTACCGCCCGCATCGCAGCGGCAGCGTCGGCATCGATGCCGCTGGTTACGCCACCCACGACAGCCTTGACCGGGTGGATAAACTGCCCACCGGCGAGGCTGATCAGGTCGGTGCCAGCCTGGCGCACCTGGAGCGCCCGAGTGGCAATCCTGGTGCGCACCTCGTCCGGCATTTCCTGATCGCTCGTATCAAAGATGCTGACCACGCCGAGGCGATCCGGCATGGTGAAAATGAAGATCGACGTGGCCTGATTCTGGATGATCTGGCCAAGCATTAGCAACTCTCGCAGCCTGTGCGCCAGGGGCGGGGGCTTGATTCCGTAGGCATCCTCCAGCGCTTTGACGGCGGCCAGGTGGTGCGCCGTAGAGCAGACGCCGCAAATGCGCGGCGCGATCACCGCCATCTGCTCGGCGGGGACTCCTTGCACCAGGTACTCGAAACCGCGGAACTCCATCGCCTGAAAGCGGGCTGAGACAACTTGCCCATCCTGCACCTCGATGACGACCTGAGCATGCCCTTCAATGCGGCTCAAGGGGAAGGTCAGCGTTGGCATCTCAGAGCACCTTCTCTTTGGGTCGCGGAGGGCGTGCTGTGCCTGCGTAATCGGAGAACTGAAAGAGGAATAGTGCCAAGTGGGGCGATCGCAGAGCGACATCTAGTTCTGCGGTCGGTATGTCGGTCATTCCCGCGAACACCCGCCGGATCAGCGCCAGCCATGCCGTGGACCCTTTTTCGATCAGGGAATCCGACGGCCCTCGGCAGCCCACGCACGGGTGTCCCGCTCGGGTGCATGGCGCCCGGCATCCACCTCTGACCGATGTGCCGACGCAGAGGTATCCCTGGTTGACCAGGCAGATGTCAGGAAGGACCTCCCCCTTCTGGAACCCCAGGAGGCGAGTTGGACGCATATCCTTCAGTTTCCTGCGGCCGCACTCTTGGCAGAGGATCCTGCTGGCCTTAAAGGCAGCAGGATCCGAGAGAACAGCCATGAACAGCTCGGGTGTTGGGGGGCAGCCAGGCAAGTAAAGGTGCACCTCTGCGAAGCTGTCTATGGGGCGGCATCGCGGCAGCAGACGTGGCACGTGGCGCCGCCCTTCCTCAGCTAGGAACAGCTCTCGCACGTCGTCGCGGTCGCCAAGGCTGGCAACGCCACCCGAGATCGCACAGGTGCCCACAGCCACCATCTTGCTGGCGCGCGCCGCGGCGCGGCGGAGATTGTAGGCGTCTTCATCTGTGCGGACTCCCCCGCTCACGAGCAGCACGTCCACCTCTGGCAGGTCGAACGCGGAGATGACCAGTGGCATATACACGAGCCTGTGCTCGTGTACCCACTGTCCGGCGTTGAGCAAGGATACCTCGCAGCCAGCACATCCAGACAGCTGCAGTACAGCAAAGCGAAGCACTTGTGGTGGTCCCTCAGGTGTGGAGTTGCGGGCCCTCAAGGGCTACAAGTCGTCCTGAGCTGCAGGGCAGCGACGACCGCGGTGCGCCTCAACTTGAGGGCGCGATGAGACGTCGAAGCCATTGTAGTGCAGGCCATATCTGAGCGCAAATCGAGAGTGGCTTTCCCCGCGCACTCCGTCCATGCGTGGGATGCAGTTGGGTGTCCACATGGTGTGTACGCTATAATGGCTGGTCGTGTCGGAACACCAATTGCCTGACTGGGAAGAAGGATTGGAGGAGGATGACAGTTGAGTCGCACATCTTCGAAACCGTTTCCAGGGCTGGGCGAGATTCTGGCCATCGCTCTCGACCTCGGCGGGGTAATCGCGACAAGCATGGAGGAGGCGCTATTCGCACTGGTCGAGGCCCACACCCCCGGGCCGCTGCCGTCCAGAGAGCACCTGCTGGGCATCTGGCACCCGCTGTATATGGACGCAAGCCTGGGTCGGCTCCACCCTGACGAACTTTGGCAGAGGGTCCGCCGCTGTGTTGACCTGGGGTCGCTGCCAGCAGGGCAGGAAGACACTGACTTTCTTGCGAGAATCCACTTGTGCGACCCGAGCATACCGGATGCGCTCAGCGAGCTGAAGGAGAAGTATGCCCTTGCTGTGCTCTCCAACTACGTCGGGCGCTGGGCTCGTAGTCTGCTGGAGCGCGATGGTGTGATGCCGCTTCTGGACGCCGTGCTCATCTCTTCTGACGTTGGGGTGCGCAAACCTGCCCCGGTGATCTATGAGCGTGTCTGTCAGCTGTTAGGAGTCGCTCCTCGCCTGGCAGCCTACGTCGGAGATGAAGAGGAGGATCTGATCGGCTGTCAGGCGGTGGGCATGCTGCCTGTCTTCATACCGGGTCAGGACAGCGCCAGCAGTGTTGGCCTCAGAATCGAAACCATTCCCGATCTCTTGCGCCTGGCATAGCACGTTCGGATCCGCAGGGCCGCACCCGTCCGGCTGCGGAACAACGTGGTGCCTGGCACAGCAGCGCTTGGATTGATCAGCGGCTGTGGTCGCCAGCTGGCGATGCTCGGCAACGTCAAGACGGGAGACGCCTCTAGCGTCACCCCGCTTCTTTTGAAACGACGCAGGATGGTCTCGGAACGGGCTACGGCTCACACGGTAGAACTTGACCGGCGAGCTAGCTGGCAGCGGCGGAAGCGGCGGCTGCCGCAGCGGCGACGTCCTCCTGGCGCAGGATTATCAGATACCAGCCGAGCAGGACCAGGATGGGGAGCTCGCGCGCGAGATAACCTTGTGGGTGAATCTCGACCATGGCCTGATTCTTGAACAGGTCGGAGAGTCTCGCTTTGTCTGCCCCCGGTTTGAAAGCTACCAGCGGCGTTCCATCCGCGTCGGTGAAGCACCAATGGGTCCCCCAGAAGTCTGTGGACTGCCAGCGGAACGTGCGCCCATAGGCGAATTCCAACGACCCGTCGCCCAGCCACCGGGGCCAGAAAACGGCCAGGTCGATTTCTGAGCCCGCTTCGCGTACGGTTACCCTGGGGTTGAGGAAGCCGACCCGTTTGAACGTCCAGCGGCCGTCACCGGACTCAGCGGCTGCCAGACTCCCACAGCTTGTCTGCCATCCGAGGGTGGCGATCAGATCGTCTCCGGCACGCAGTTCGAACCAGCGGTCAAATGTCTGTGGCTGCACCCAGTAGAGCGGCGTTCCGGTGGTTTCTGACAGTGCTTTCACTTGTACTATCTCCCCTTTGGCTTCGATACGCTCCGTCTCGACCCGCTGCTGCTACTTGTGCCTCGCCAGCCACCTGCCGATGACGGCGTACTCAAAATCATGTCCGCCCAAGCAGCGCACCGTGCCCCACAGTGCGTACAGGACAAGCAGGACAGAGACTGCGATGGGCACGACCAGCAGGAGCAGGCCCACCCACAGCCCTGCTGGCGGGGCCTTGTCGTAGGCTTCGGGGTTGAGAAAGAGCGGGGGCAACAGCATTGCCATCCACGCCACGCCCCAGCAAACCCAGATCGAAACGGACACGACGAAAGTCACAACCTGATAGACCGCTGCCTGCAAGGCCTGGAACGCGGCGTATGCGGATTCTTCCTTCTGTGTTAGCCAGATCACCAGGGCCACCGGAATGCCTCCCAGGCCGCTGGTGAGCAAGCTCAACAGAATGCTACCGTGTGCCACTGCTGCGAGGACGCGTTCGTCCTGGCTCACAACGGTTCTTTCGCTCACTTTTGTTTCCTTTCTATCTTGCTGTTTCGCCTAGAGTCTACCACAGATTGTCACAGGTCGCATCGGCCAATCGGGTGATCTGGGCCTTGGCCACGTGGTTGATTCTCAGCCTGACCGGCTAGACAGTCCATGCGCCAATCTCACGGCGCTGTCTCTGCTTCTCCTGGTAGGAACAGGCATCACCAAAGCCGCCCTGTGGCACGCGCGCCTCAATGAGGCAGAAGCCATTCAGTCCTTTCTGGCAAACAGCCGCACCAGCTCAGCTAAGGTCCCGACGGCAAGGGCGATCATGCCAAAGACAAGTAGGGTTCGAGCCCCGCGGTTGAGGAACTCCGAGCCAAAGTCAAAAGGAAAGACACGGTAGAAGGCATAGACAGAGTTCAACGCTGGCAGGTTCAGTGCCGCCTGGCCGACGCGCCGGAACGGGCGCGGGTCATAGACCATCCACAGTGCGTTGACCACTATGTTTGCCCACAGCGAAAGGTCCGCCGCTGGCAGTACCTGGGCAAACTCCTCCACCAGGATAAACGGGAGGTTCCAGCGCTGTAGGTTGTGGAACACATACCACATGACGAGGTTGACGACGAGTGCTACGGCATAGCCAAAGATGCGGGCGCCGCGCGGGGCTCGTTTTCGTGCAGACATGGGTGCCTCCTTCTGTTGTCGCTGACCACTGCAATGCGCCCTCGATCAGCTGGATTCATTGCCCATAGTATACCACATGCAGGTGCGCGCGCATTGGCCATCCGGGCAATCTTGGCACTGTCTGCATGGCCAATCTTGGCGGCACTGCCTTCGGGAAGTGCAAACGAAGTGCCACTTCTCCTTCGCGGAAGAGTTGCGCGCCGCAGCACCGTTATTAGCAGGAAGGCGGAGAGGAAGAGTACGATCTCAACGGCCTTGGCCCCGACCTCCCGACCGGAAATGGGCAGCGCAGAATGAGATATGCCAGTGGGCAAAGAGGCGAAGAAGATGGCAAGTTGCATCACGTGGGGCGTGTTGGAGTGATTGTGGCGGGCTGGACGGATGCCCGGCTGTGCATGAGCCGTACTGGCAATGTACTCCTCCCTGTTTGGGGTGCCGTGCTGTTTCGCAGCGTATC
>JBFEPU010000156.1:0-6727 GCA_041549915.1 Anaerolineae bacterium
AGAGCTACGATGGGCCCGAAGGTCCAAATGCTCGCCCAAACCAGCGTCCACGATCGTGCGCTGCAGCGCATCCACCTTGTTGCCCGGCCTGCCGAAAGCGCAACTCCCGTCATGCCTGACCCTCCTTTCGCAATCTCCCAGGTGGCTTTGCCATCCGCTGGCCCATCTTAGCGCCTGTACCTTCGCACCACCCTTGCCGCCGTGTAGATGAGGGAGATCACGCAATACAGGGGGATCACCAACACGGCGAGGATGAAGAACAGCGCCTCGTCGCCTCCGGTGCGGCTGAAATGCGCGTAGAACAGACCATCAATCAGGTTGTGCAGCAGCACCGAGAACACCCAGACAACGGTGATGGGCACCACCCTTTTCCAATTCAGCAAGAGGTACTTGTCCAATCTCATCTCCATGTCGTCGTTCCCCCGGGTATCCCGAAGAACTCTGTCCTGTTCGCATTCCTCCTAGGCTCCCGCATGCGCCGCCTTGGCGTACGGTCCTTCTGCTCTCACCATAGCACAAGAGAGCTGCCATTACCGGAGCACAAGCTGCCAAAGACCGCCAACCTCGCCGATGCTGCGACCTCATTGCCGGTCTCCGTTCACGCTTGCAGCCACCCACTCCTGCGTAGAGCCCGCTGACAACGGACGCTGAATCGAACAAACGGATGTGCTTTGGTGTGCACAGTGGCTGTCGGGACAGAGCACACAGAACGGCCTGACTTGCAGAGTACGGTGCCACTGCACGTTCCCCTCGACGAATGCAAGACGCGTGCGACAGAGCGACTGACTGCAAGCCTGTTCGCAGGGGCGACTCCCAGTGGATGGGGGACAGTCTCTTGTCGCCCGCGCTAAGAGGAATTGGCCTTTGGCCGACAGTTGGTCCACGCAGGCCAGGGCGCCCCCAAGCGTCTCGGAGCATAGCTGTTATGTCACCCAGTTACCCAATTGTAACCTTGCAGCTATTGACAAACCGCTCCATCTGTTGTACAATACTACAAAGTACTTTGAAACGCAAAGTACTTTGCGCCACCCAGAACCTACTTCTTACAGGAGGTCAATCATGTCGCAGAACATCAGCTTGAAGGACGTGGAACGAAAGGTGTTCACGTCCGCCTTCGAAGATGGCTTGTGGGACATTTTCATCGCCTTCGTCTTTCTGGCCTGGGCTCTCGCTCCTGTCCTCAGCCCCACTCTGGGAGACTTTTGGAGCTCGGCAGTGTTGTTCGGGTCCTGGCCGTTCGTCTTCCTCGCGCTGTGGCTGGTCAGGCGCTACGTGGTCACGCCCCGGGTCGGCACGGTGCAGTTCGGATCGTGGCGCAAGACCAGATTGATCCGGTTCAACCTTGTGATGCTCGTCTTTCTCTCCTTCTCCGCCATCCTGGGCATGGTCTTGGCCTTTGGCACCCCCGCCCTGCCGGACTGGATGCATGCGGCTCCCTTCTCACTGATGGTCTTGATCGCCTTCAGCGTGGCAGGCTACTTCCTGGATTTCACGCGCCTGTACTTCTACGGCGTGCTGTTCGCGCTCTCGCCGCTGGTCGGCCGCTGGCTGTACATCTACAGGGGGATCCCTCACAGTGGCTACCCGGTGACTTTTGGCATCAGCGCCACGATAGCCATCCTCGTTGGCCTGGCCAAGTTCATCGGCTTTGTGGGCGCCCACCCCCTGGACGCACAGGAAGCTCCCTCGCAGGGGGCATACGGTGACTGAACGACAGATCGAGCAAGCCGAAATAGGTGTGCTGGCAGACATCGACCAGGTCATCCATGCCCCCACGCGGCTCACCGTGCTGGCCTATCTCTTCGTGATCGAGAGCGCCGACTTTGTCTTTCTGAAGAACATGACCGGGCTAACGTGGGGCAACCTGTCCTCTCATCTGAGCAAGCTGGAGGACGCCGGCTATGTGGCAACCGAAAAAGGGTTCAAAGGCAAAAAGCCCCACACCATGATCCGTCTAACTGACAGGGGCCGGACGGCCTTCCGCGAGTACAAACAGAAGATGCTCCAGGTCCTGGACGACCTGCCGGATTGAAGCACGCGCGGCGGTGAGGTTAGGCATCGCCGGCCCGCTGGCCAATCCCGCAACGGATGCAGGGCAGGACATAGAGACCACTCACAGGCAGACAGCCAATCACATGAACAAGAGAAAGAGGAAAGAATCGATGAAGAGCAAGCTAGTCCTTGGCGCTTTGGCGCTCACCCTTCTACTGGCCAGTTGTGGCCAACCCGCCGCGTCACCAACGCCGACAACCGAACCGGCGCCCGAGCCAACCGTCACCGTCCAACCGGTTGCGACGTTTGAGCAAGCGCCCTGCCCCTTCGACGTGCCCGAGGGGGCACCGGTAGAGTGCGGCTCTGTCGTTGTGCCGGAAGATCACAACCGCCCCACCGGTCCCAAGATACGCCTCTCCGTAGCTGTCCTCAGAGACCAGAGTGAGGATCACCAGCCCGACGCTGTGATCCTCCTGGCTGGCGGCCCCGGGGAAAAGACGGTGCAGAACGCGCCTTCCCTGGCGTCCGTCCTAGACCCCATGCACCCCAACCGCGATCTCATCGTCTTCGACCAGCGCGGCGTCGGGCTCTCAGAGCCGGCGCTGGAGTGCCCGGAGTTCTTGGCGGCGCTGTTCGATCTGTTGGACGAGCCAGACCCGAATGCCGCTCAGCGCACAGTCTTTGATTCGCTGATGGCCTGCCGTGACCGGCTGGTCAGCGAGGGATACAACCTGTCGACCTACAACACGGTCCAGAATGCGGCCGATGTCAACGCCATCCGCATCGCGTTGGGCTACGAGCAGGTCAATCTCGTCGGTGGTTCCTACGGCTCATTGCTGGCGCAGGCTGTCATGCGCGACCACCCACAAGGAATCCGCAGCGTGGTGATCAACTCGGTGCTGCCACTGGAGAAGAGTTTCTCGGTGGAGGCATCCGCGACGTCCGCCAATGCCGTTATGCGCTTGCTCAATACCTGCGAAGCCGATGGTGCCTGCAGCACCGCCTATCCGGACCTGCAAGAGGTGCTGTTCGGGATCATCGAACGGCTGAACGCCGAGCCGGTTCCGATCACGGTGACGAATCCGCTGGATGGCCAGAGCTACCAAGCCCTGCTGAGCGGGGAGGCGGTGTTGGGCAATCTGGTGACGTTCCTGTACCTGACGCAGATCACGCCGGTTCTGCCGCAGGCGATCTACAATGTGTACAACGGGGACTATGAGCTGATGACGCAACTGAGCAGCACCCGGCTGGCGCTCCTTGACCTAACCAGCAGGGGCATGATGATGTCCGTGCTTTGCACGGACGACCTGATCGGCCGGACGCCGGACGACCTTCTGAACGTCAGAGCGGCCCTGCCACAGCAATTGGTGAGCAGCGCCGCTCCAGAAGTCGTCGTCGAGTACGGCATCTTCGGCATCTGCGAGAACTGGCCGGTTCAGCAGGCCCCTGCGTCGGTCAAGGAACCCCTGGTCAGCGACATTCCCACGCTGGTGCTGGAGGGCGAATTCGACCCCGTTACGCCGCCGGAGTATGGCCAACTGGTCGCCAGCTATCTGGCCAACAGCTACTTCTTCGAATTCCCGGGCGTCGGCCATGACGTCCTCAGCATCGCCTGCGCCCGCATGACCGCTGGTGCCTTTATCAACGATCCCACCCAGATGCCCGAAGCTGCCTGCTTCGCCGAAATGGCAGGCGTGGTCTTTGACCTGCCAGGCGAACCCGAGGCGGTCGTGCTGGAGCCGTTCAGCGACGCGGAGCGTGGCTTCAGCGGTCTGGTGCCCGCTGGCTGGAACGAACTCCAGCCCGCCAACCTGGCACGAGGTAGCACGGCGCTGGACCCGGCCTACTTTGTCCTGGAGGCCACTCCGGGCACCGCCGCTGAGCTGTTTGCCAACCTGGCAGCGCAATTGGCGCTGGATCCGGGATTGCAGCCTGTCAAGCGTGCCGAGGTCGGCCACTTCACGTGGGATTTCTACACCTTCGAACGGCGGGGCAATCCGACCGACCTGGCACTGGCCGAGGATGGGGAAAAGGCCTACTTTGTGCTGCTGATGTCGCCGGCGGACGAGCATCCAGTTCTCTACGAGCAGCTCTTCCTGCCCGCTGTCGAGGCTATGGCTGCACTAGAGTAGGCACCGCTTGTAGCTCCCAGTCTCCATTGCTTCCACAGGACAGAAAAGAGGGCTCTCCTGAACCGAGAGCCCTCTTCTTGAGATCAGTCCCTTGGAGTTGGATGGATCTCCTTCCGACTGAAGAGTCCTCAGGACTCTGCGCACCTCTCACGAGCCGACTCGCCGCACACGATCGCTCGAGCCTGATGCTTCTCCTGCTTGTTGATTGGCACGACCCGTTGGAGAGGCCAAATCGCAGCTGTGCAGCATCCACCTTGGATGCTGCCTCTCCTCAAGCTCGCCACGGCTGGTGATAGGCTCCCGCTTCACAGAGCAGCTGGATGCGGGGCTTCGCCGCAAGCTCACGCTGATCTCCGCCCCGGCCGGCTTCGGCTACACGGCCATCATCGCCTAGTGGCTGCAGAGACAGATCAGCGAATCGCCTGCTCTCCCTCGCGGGACCACGGCAAACGCACACGGTCCGTCTGTAGCGACGCCGTTGGGCGCTTCCCCCTGCAGCGCTGTTCGGTCTAGCACGAACCTGATCTCCGCTTCGTGATCCTGGGTGCGTCGCTCGAGGTTCCGCCCGCCAGAGGGGACACAGCCAGCATAGCCCATCAAAGTGTAGGCGAGGCTGTATTTGCCGGAGCCGTTGCGTCCCAGTGGGGCAGACCTGCCCCAGGCACGTTGATGATCACCTTTCAACCTCCGGTCAGAGCTTCGTCGGCTGGCCTCTTGAGATGCTCGTCCAGAAACTGCAGCGCGCCTTCCTCATCCCGATCCAGCAGGATCCGGCACAGCTCCAGCAGCTCCTCGTCGTCCAAAGGCACAACCAGCGCTTTCTTCATCTCTGCTCATTACCCCAATGCTGTCGCCTTGTTCGAAGCTAGGCAACGAGTTGCTAGGGGCATTGGATGATCCCCCTCGCCCACAGGCAGTCTCCACAGACAGGGAACGGGTTGAGGAAGCAGTCCTCTTCGTTCGACTCTACCCATTCACATCCGCCGCACCCGACACACGGCGGGAAGTCGAACTGCAGCACCCTTTGGCGAAATCTGGCATACTCATCGCCGGTCCAAATGTCCTCGATGTCTCGCTGGCCCACATTGCCTAGAGTGTAGCATTTTATCGTCTTGGGTCGGCCCAAAACGTAGCACTGGTAGGAGTGCATCAGCGCAATGCAGGGACTCACTCCACCATTCCATGCAACAGCTGCGGCCCCCTCGCCCACAAACCGACAGTACCCATCTGCTTCATCCAAACCTTTGCGCAGGAACGAGACCGTCCCACCGCTGCGCAGGAGTTCGAGAAGCGGCTGCAGGTACTCTGATCGCGCATCAAATGGTGGTAGCACGATCTCCGGGTTCCACCTGGAACGCCTCCTCGGGAAGGTAGACAGCCAGTAGATAATGTCTTCCTTGGATCCCTCAGCGCATGGCAACAAGTTGGTCACCACGACAAGGCTGGCTCCCATCGAGCGGGCCAGCCGTCGCAGCTGGCCCAACTCGGCCACGTTGCGGCGTGTGACGACGAATTCCAGACCCACCTCGGGGCCACGTCCACCAACATGACGAGCAGCTCTGTGGAGACCTCGCACATTGTCCTGCAGTGCGCTGAGATCAGCGCCCGAGCGGACAGAGCTGTATGTTTCAGGGGACGTCCCATCGACGGATAGAACCAACTTGTCCAGGCCTGCCCGTACCAACGCTTCGGACATATCCTTATCCAGCAGCAGTCCGTTGGTGATCAGCTCAGTCTGAGCTCCTAATGACTTGGCAAGGCTGATCATCTCCGGGATTTGCGGGTGCAGCAGCGGTTCGCCAATCCCCCAGAAGGCCATGCAGGACAGCGAGTGCACCGCACGTAATCCATCGATCAGGCGTCCGTATGTGCGCATGTCCATATAGCCCGTTGGCTCGTTCCACGAATTGCGTATACATATACTGCAGGAGAGGTTGCAGGCAGTGGTTGGTTCGACATACACCTTGGCCAGGGGTGGATCCTTTGGCGTGAGCAGCAGCCCCCTGGGCGTTTCACGCATCCGAAACCCACTGCCCGACCGCAGCCCCCAGCGACGGCGCTGCTTCTGTGGCAGCCGCAGGACGCCATCTTCTTCCACTATCCCTTCATAGTCCATGTCCGGGACCTCTGCTCACAATCGGCCATATCCTAGTCGGATGCTGGCCTTGCGGAGGGAGACTGCTGTTTGTAGGAAGCCACCAATGCAGCCAGCGCAGGCTGATCCAGAAGTTCGGGGCCCAGGGTGATGCTGGTCACCTTGGGTTCGGGCGTCTGCTGCTGCGCATCGAGGGTGACGTCCAGCCTGCCCAGCCACTTGCCATGACCACATCGCTCCGGGCGCGCACTTCAGCCAGGTAATCCAACAGGCTGAGCCAGCCTGCTTCGATCAGTGTGGTCACGAAAGTCCGGATGTTTTCCACGATGCACTTGCCGCCCTAAGCTGTTGTGGACGGGGCCAACAGCTCGGCCTGGCACCTGGGACAGCAGCAATCCAGCGCTCTGTGAACCACCACAGTGACCTGCAAGAACCCCTCGTCCCCCGTCACGTCGGCCAGAAACTGCCGCGCTTCTTCCAGCACCTGTGCAATGACGGCATTGGTGAG
>JBFEPU010000157.1:0-6726 GCA_041549915.1 Anaerolineae bacterium
AGCACCTTCACCCCAGTGCGCCCGTGTTGTGCCAGGATCTGAAGCTCGTGCTGATACAGGTCAATGGCTGCCCGGTCATCGCCAGCGGTGCCGTCATGGATGTTGTACTCGGGAGGGCGATTACCGGGATAGGGATGACTTGCCCACACGTCAAACGCCCACAATGCATCCGGCTCGCGGTCCAGCATATCCTCCAGAAAGTCAAGGTAATCATAGCCGCCACCGGGGGACATTGGCCCATTGAGAATGATGATACGTGGATCACCTATCGAGCGAATGGCATTGTAGCTGTCAACTAGGAAGCGAGCGTATTCGGTGGGATTGGCCTGTCCCTCCCACTCCTCATCGAGATTGGGTTCATTCCAGACCTGGACATACAGGTAGCGACCATCACGCCTGGGCAGTCCCTCCACAACCTTCATGAACGCATGAGCCCAACTTGCATAGCGGCCATCTGCGTCTGGCTTGGGCTTGATCCAGTGCGATGGCACTTTGGGTCCCGCGAGACGGACCACAGGTGTGAGCCCCAGATCATAGGCCTTGCTGACAAAATGCTTCCAGCAATCCAGCGGGCCCTGCCAGTCAGGCTCAATCCAGTCCAACAGCTGAGTGACATAGCTGCCGACGCCCATGAGTTCGCGAGTGCGTTCCAGCTGGTAGTCGATGTAGCCGCGATCGCAGGGATTCCAGCGACTCTGCACAAAGGTGTGGATGCCGTAGAAGCTGTCGCTCCGTCCCGCGGGCAGCCGCAGACCAGACCAGGTCAAGGCAGTACCGGAGATCGCAGGGTCGGCAGTGGAAATGGTGACCCCGTTGAGAGTGACCCTGCTGGTGCCGTATGCATAGGAGAAGCCTTGAGGGAGAGAATCCCGTACGGTGAGACCTTGTGCCGCGTGGTTGCCAGAGTTCACCAGAGCGATAGTGTAGGTAACGCGGCCACCAGTCAGCACTGTCGTTGGGTACGCGGACTTGGTCAGGGTGACTTGCGGTCCACCTTGGGCCGCAACCCAGCTTGGCAGAGCCAACAGAAGCAGCAATAGCACGGGCAAATAACTGCCGCGGCCGGCATGCTGCTGCCGTTCGGCGCGCTGGTTCGACCACGCAGGTCGCGAGAACCCTTGCTGCCCGCGGCCCGTATTCGACAGTTCTTCCGACTGCGGAATCAAGACCCTTGCACCTCCCCGGCATACCATACGACGGTCCGCTGCTGGTCAAGGCACGCCGCAGTGTGTCGCATAGAAACATCAGAGGTAGCCTAGGTGGCTACCTCTGACTTCACCCATGCAATTAAGCCATTGGAACGCTGACTCACTCGCCCTTTGACTGCTTCTCCCGGAGCGCTGCCTGAGCGGCGGCCAAGCGTGCTACAGGCACACGATAGGGAGACGCGGAAACATAGTCCAGCCCGATCATGTGGCAGAACTCGACGGACGACGGATCGCCACCGTGCTCGCCGCAGATACCGATGCTCATACCCGGTCGCGCGGCGCGTCCGAGCTGCACGGTCGTCTTCATTAACGCACCCACACCGTCGCGGTCCAGCACCTGGAACGGGTTGTTCGGCAGGATCTTGCGGTCAACGTAGGCCAGGAGGAACTTGCCCTCTGCGTCATCACGGGAGATACCATAGGTCATCTGCGTCAGGTCATTGGTTCCAAAAGAGAAGAACTGTGCCAATTCGGCGATTTGGTCTGCGGTGAGGGCGGCGCGCGGCACCTCGATCATGGTGCCGAACTGGTAGTCCACCTCAATGCCCTCTTCTTCCATCACCTGCTTGGCGACCTTTTCCAGGGCAAGTTGCTCATTCTTCAACTCGTTGATGTGGCTAACCAAGGGGATCATCACCTCGGGGTGCACACTAACGCCCTTCTTGGCCATGCGACAGGCTGCCTGGAAAATGGCGCGCACCTGCATGGCGGTGAGGCCACGATACATGATGCCCGCACGGGTGCCGCGGAGACCCAGCATGGGATTGATCTCGTGCATGGACTCTACTGTGCGCAGGATCTCTTCCTTCTCCGCAAGAAGCTCCGGGTTGTTCCCCGAGAATCGCAACTCAGTGACCTCCCGGATTAGTTCTTCGCGCGGCGGCAAGAACTCGTGCATCGGTGGGTCAATGAGACGGATGATGACGGGCAGTCCATCCATAGCCTCAAACAGCCCCTCAAAGTCATGGCGCTGGAAAGGAAGCAACTCATCCATCGCGGCAAAGTACTCTTTCCTTGCCGGATCCGCTTTCAGTTCCGCGATCTTGGCGCGGATCTCTTCCGCAGCGGCCTCTGATGCAGCTTCCAAGGCCTTCTCCAGCCCCTCTATGCGGTTCTCTATAGCATTGGCCCGGCCGGACAGAAGCACCATGCGCACCACCGTTGGCCGACGCTCCTCCTCGAAGAACATGTGCTCGGTGCGAGCCAGCCCAATCCCCTCTGCACCAAACCCGCGCGCTCGCTTGGCATCACGGGGGTAGTCCGCATTGGTCCAGACTCCCAATCGGCGGAACGTATCTGCCCAACTTAGCAGTTCGATCAGATCTTTCTCGTCCTCATACTTGGGAGCTACGGTGGGTATCGCACCAGCAAAGACTTCACCGGTTGTCCCATCGATGGAGATATCACTGCCTTCCATGATCACTCGCCCGTCGACAGTTAGCAGTCTGGACTCGAGGTCGATAGACAGAGCCTCGCATCCGGTGACGGCAGGCTTGTTGAGGCCACGGGCCACTACAGCCGCGTGCGAAGTGGCACCGCCACGCTGCGTCAGAACGCCCTGTGCTGCCAGCATGCCATGTACATCATCCGGGCTTGTCTCAGGTCGAACTAGGATGACCTTCTGCCCATCCTGAGCCGCTTCCGCCGCTCTAGTAGCATCGAAAATCGCCTTTCCTGTGGCCGCGCCTGGGCTGGCGTTCAAGCCTTTGGCCAGGTAGTCACCTGCTTCCCGCGCCTCAGCAATTGCCTCCCTGTCAAAGACCGGGTGCAGCAATTGATCAACCTGCTCAGGCGTGACGCGCATCACGGCTTCTTCCCTAGTCATCAGTCCCTCACGCGCCATGTCGACGGCGACTTTGATAGCAGCTCGAGCCGTGCGCTTGCCAGAGCGCGTCTGCAGCATCCACAACTTGCCGCTCTCGATGGTGAACTCTACATCCTGCACGTCTCGATAGTGCTGCTCGAGCATCGTGGTGATCTTGGCAAACTCACCATAGATCTCCGGCATCTCGCGCTCAAGCTGGGAAATCTCGACGGGCGTGCGCACTCCAGCAACCACGTCCTCCCCCTGCGCGTTCAGCAGGTACTCGCCAAAGAGCTTCTTTTCGCCGGTAGCAGGATCTCGGGTAAAGGCCACGCCAGTACCAGAGTCAAAGCCTGTGTTGCCGAACACCATGGTCTGCACATTGACGGCGGTGCCCCAATCGTGCGAGAGTCTGTGGAAGTTGCGATAGTCCACGGCGCGCTTGCCAAACCAGGAATCAAACACGGCCTCTGCTGCCTGCTTCAACTGCTCGATCGGCTCAGTCGGAAAGTCTTCTCCGATCTCCGCCTTGTAGAGAGCCTTGAAATCAGCGACGACGCCCTTCAGCATGTCACCTGTCAGGTCAGTGTCTTTCTTACCTGCCGTCTTTTCCTTATAGGTATCCAAGATGTGCTCGAACTTCTCGCCCTCTATGCCTTTTACAATGCGGCCAAACATCTGGATGAGGCGCCGATAGGCATCGTATGCGAAACGCTCATTGTTGGTGAGCTTTGCGATTGCCTGCAGCGTATCCTCGTTGAGGCCGACATTGAGGACGGTGTCCATCATTCCCGGCATACTGACGCGCGCTCCAGAACGAACCGAGACGAGCAAAGGATTCTCCGGATCGCCGAACTTTTTCCCAGTCAGTTTCTCCACTTCCTTCAGAGCGGTCAGTACCTGTTCCCACATCCCCTCAGGAAACCTGCGCCCCAAGCGGAAGTACTCGTTGCATGCCTCTGTGGTAATGGTGAAACCCGGTGGCACAGGAAGACCAGCATTGGTCATCTCTGCCACGTTGGCGCCCTTGCCCCCGAGCAAGTCGCGCATGTCTTTGTTGCCTTCGCTGAAGAGGTAAACCCACTTCTGCTTACTTCTGGCTTTTGCCATTTCACTAAACTCCTTTTTGATCACTTCGATTTTGGGATTGCAGAACGGGGACCACCCTGTAGACGTGATCCCCATAGCCTGACGTGCTAGTAACCCAACACTTTGGTCAGATCAACGACACCGCTCGATAGTGCTGCGATACGCTGCAACAGGGCCAATCGATTCTCTCGCACAGCCTGATCCTCAACCATTACAAACACCTGGTCAAAGAAAGCGTCGATTGGCGGCGCAAGTGGGCGCAAAATACCCATCAGCCCATCCACGTCATCCACCGCCGCTCGTTGTTCTTGTGCGGCCAGTACTTTGCGATACAACTCGAGCTCCTCGGACTCGGAGAACATCTCCGGATGCAGAGGAAACTCACTCGCATAGTCGCGCACAATGCGCGAAGGTCGACTGTAGGCGGTGAGCAGCGTCGCAAACTCGGGACGATCAACCCACTCCTTAAGGCTCTGTACTGCAGTCAATGCGCGATAGGGGTTGTCCGCCCGTTCGGCCAGCGCTGCATCGACCAGGTCATATCGATAGCCCCGATCGAGCATCCAGCCTCGCAGCCGCTGCCCAACAAAGTCAAACAGAGCGTTCAGTGTCTCCTGGGCAACGTCCACTGGCTGGAGGGCAGCCGTCTCGCGGAACGCTTCCACAAGCGAGAGGCTGATCTCCTTCTCAGCGAGGATTTGCACCAGGCCCAGCGCTGCACGGCGCAGTCCATAGGGGTCCGAAGACCCGGACGGTGACAGACCCACCGCAAACAGGCCCACGAGGCTGTCCAGGCGATCTGCCAGCCCGACCAGCACGCCCGGCAGGGTCTGCGGCAGCTCATCGCCAGCACTGCGTGGTTGGTAATGTTCAGAGATCGCTTGGGCCACCTCAGGCTCTTCGCCAGAGAGAGATGCATACCTGGCGCCAATTGTCCCCTGCAGAGAAGTCAGCTCGATGACCATCTGCGTTGCCAAATCAGCCTTGCACAGATGAGCTGCACGCACGACCACGCGCCGATCTGGTTCTGAGGCCCCTGCCAGGTCAGCCAGCTTGGCGACTAGATTCTCCAAACGTCTGGACTTGTCCAGGACGGAGCCCAGCCGTTCCTGAAAGGTCAATGTGTCCAAGCGCGGCAGGAACTCCTCTAGCTTCTTCCGTGTATCGGCCATGTAGAAGAAAGCTGCATCGGCATAACGCGCGCGGATGACTTCCTCATTGCCATGCCGTATGATCTCAAGATCCTGGAAAGGACCGTTTGCTACCGCAATGAAGTAGGGCAGCAGCTGGTCGTCCGCCATCACCGGGAAGTAGCGCTGGTGCTTCTTCATCACCGCAATGAGCACTTCTTTGGGCAGTTGCAGGTACTCCTCATCAAAGCGCCCGAGCACCGCTGCTGGCCACTCCACTAGGTTGGTCACTTCCCGCAGGAGCGCTGGGTCATCCGGCACGTAACCACCCACGCTTTGCGCTAGCTTCGTCACCTGGGACTGGATATCCGCCTGGCGCTCGTCGCCGTCGAGCATGACGTGGTGGGCCTTCATCTCCCTGGAATGCGCGCCCGCATCGGACAGTTCAATGTCTGGTGAGCCCAGAGAACGCAAACCACGACTCACACGGCCGCTCTGTACTGCGGCGTATTCAAAGGGAATCACCTGGTCGCCCAGGAGCGCCACCAGCCAGCGGATAGGGCGCGAGAAGGCCACATTGCTGGCATTCCAACGCATGCTCTTGCCGAACTTTAGCAATGCGACAAGCTCAGGTAGTGACTCGGCCAACACTTCAGCAGCCGGGCGCCCCTGCTCGGTCTTGACCGCTGCGGCGTAGGTCTTGCCCTCGTACTCTCTTTTCTGCAGGTCCGCCACATCCACGCCCTGCGCTTTGGCAAAGCCGACCGCTGATTTCGTCGGTTGACCCTGCTCGTCGAAAGCGAAATCTAGTGGCGGCCCTTTGATCACGCGTTCCTCTGCAGCCTGAGTCGGCGCTAGCCCGCGCACGTGAAGGGTCAAGCGGCGGGGCGTACCGAGCGCACGCAGCTCCTCGAAGCTGAGCCTCACTGTGGACAGCATCTCCGCTGCATTCTCGGTGAGCTGCTCAAGAGCAGCATCCAGATCCTGAGTGGGCAACTCCTCGGTGCCAATCTCCAGCAGCAGGTTGGCAGGTCCCTGGGGGAATCGCGAGGGGTCAAGGGCAGGCAGCGAGGGAGACACAACTTGCGGTTTCTTCGGGAGCAGGGGGAAGCCCATCTCCTCACGCTGTGCCAAGAAAGCTGTGGCTACTCTGTGCGACAGGTCGCGCATCCGCCCAAAATAGCGGGCCCGCTCCGTCACTCCTATGGCCCCTCGTGCATCAAGGACATTGAAGGTATGCGAGCACTTTAGCACATAGTCGTGTGCAGGAATGACCAAACCAGCGACCAGGGCGCTCCTGGCCTCGGCCTCAAAGAGGTCATACATCTGCAACAGCCGCTCCACACTGGCCGTGTCAAAGTTGTATGTGCAGTGTTCAACCTCTTGACGCAGCAGCATGTCTCCGTAGCTGATGCCAGCTCCCCAGCCAATGCTGACAAAGTCACGCGCTCCCTGAAGCGCCAGGGCGATGCGCTCCAGGCCGTAGGTGATCTCG
>JBFEPU010000158.1:0-6716 GCA_041549915.1 Anaerolineae bacterium
TCCGTCAGGCGCTGAAGGTGCTTGAAACGGCCGAAACTCCGGGCACCATCGTACACTCCGCAGAGGCGTGGCCAGTGCCTCAGGAAAAGGCGCTAGAATACTGGCAGCCCGGTGTGCCGTCGCCGCTGATGAAAGTGATGGCGCCTCGCTTCATGCAAATGATGCGCGAGCAAAGGCGGAGGTCAAAGGCGACCAACCCGTGACGCGTATGGGCTGCCTGGGCCAAGCAGCGGGCCAGCCATCCATGACGCGCGGCCTGGCTGGGGGTAGAGATCCCTTTCCTGGCACCCTGCTTCAAGGGCCTCGTGTCGGATCTCCATCCGTGTCCCTGACCGGCCAGGCTTGGCAGTGAGTGGCCAGAGCTGTGCCCGGGGGTTCCTATGAGCCTTGATGGGTGTGAGTTGACCTCCACCAAGCAGCGAGGAACAGAAGGCCGATGATCAGGAACGGCCCGCCAGAGACGAGCACGGCGTAGCCCTTGTTGCGCCCGGCACTGAGGTAAGCAAAGGTGCTGAAAGCAAGACCAACGATGACCAATATCATGCCACCAATGCGCTCGCGACGCCAACCGGTGAGCACGCCCGACGCCCCACCGAGCACCAGCAGTGCAATGATGGTCGACTCCCTCGTCCACGGCTCGCGTGCCCTCAGCGCAGAGGCAACTGCGGCAACCAGCCAAAGCCCTGCAATCAGCGAGCCCATGCCGCGCGCAATCCAGCGTAAACAGATCGCTGCCCGGCCGCCACGGTCGGTGGTCTCCTTCACAATCCTCCTCCACTGCATCTAGGGCAGTGCTTCGACCGTCTCTGACTGATCGTACACCAATTACTCATGAAACCCGGAACGGAGGTCTCCGCGCTGCCGGTGAGCTCCCTGAGGAGCACTGGCCGCGCTTGACGAGTGGAGCCAAGCGCACTATAATCACGGTGGTAAGCGAATACCGTGCAACACAGAGGTCGCCCCAGGCCCGGAAGCCCGGCGACAATGGGGGAAGACCGGTGGCACTTGCATAGCGCCCGGCAGGGTGGTGTGCACGTCGAGTCCGGCGCTGTCCCGCAACTGTGATCTCGGCCCGGCCGAGAGAGCCAGAAGACCCGCCTCTGTGATGCTCCTGCAGAACCCTTCGCGAGAAAAGGGGTGGGAGATGGGGCACCACATCTTGAACCCCTTGTCGAAGAGGCAAGGGGTTTCTGCTACTACCAAGAAGGCAGAGAGCAGCGCGCAGCCTATCGTATGGCTGCGTAGACCGCGCGTCTCCCGCGAGCGGGAGAGTCAGCCGTTGAAAGGACCGATCGTATGGGAAGGAAAACAAGTGTGAAAAGGATGACCCTAGGGGCGCTCGTGGTTGTGGCAGTGGCTGCCGTCTGGGCATGCTCTGGACGCCAGCCCACGGCGCCGGCGGGGCAACAGAGTGCAGTGCCTGCCGAACAGCAGGCAGCGGCCGAGAAAGCATTGACCTGGCTACACAGCCAGCAGCAGGACGACGGCAGTTTTGACGCCGGCTTTGGCCACCCAGCTGGCGTCACCTGCGATGCCACCCTGGCAGTCGTCGCCGCAGGCGAAGACCCTGCCGCCTGGTCTTCCGGAGCGGGCAAGCCATCCATGGCCGAGTACTTGGTCAAAAGCGCACTTGAGTACGCTGTGGACGCGGCGACCACCGGTAAGTTGATTGTCGCTATCGTGGCAGCCGGCCGTGACGCGAGCGACTTTGGCCAGGACTGGGTCGCTCATCTGCAGTCCTTCAACGACGGCAGCGGGGCCTATGATCCTGGTAGTGTCGGACAGGCCTGGGCTATCCTGGCACTCGATGCAGCAGGCGAGGAGATATCGCCTGAAGCAGTGGAGGTACTGAAGAGCTACCAGCTCGAGACCGGCGCCTGGGCGTCTGCCTTTGGCCCGGACAATGATACTGTCTCGTACGCACTGCAGGCGCTTGTGTCCGCAGGCGAGCCGCAGAACTCGACGGCGATACGGAGAGCGCTGGCCTTTTTCCAGGAACAGCAGAACGATGATGGAGGCTTTCCAGCCATCAAGCCTTCAGATTGGGGTACCGACACGAACGCCAATTCGACAGCCAACGTGATCATGGCTCTGCTGGCTGTCGGTGAGAACCCCGCAGCGCCCAAGTGGACCAAGGCCGGCGGCAACCCAATGACCGCACTGCTTGCCCTGCAAGGCGACGATGGTAGAATCGAGTTTCAGCCGGGCGTTGGCGAGCCTCTGCTGTCCACCGTCCAGGCAATCCCGGCAGTCCTGAACATGTGGCTCCCGCTGCAGATGGAACGGTAGAGCTAGTTTGAATCCTGGAAGGGCGAATGGGATCCTGGGACAGGCAGCACGGGACTCCTCCGCTAGCTTCAGCCGGAGCACCGCTGGCAAAGATCCCGTCTACGCTTGCCTATACTGGGACTGCACGCTCGCAGCCCCTCAGACACAAGCGGAGTTTGCCGCATGAAGCGCATGTACACAGCCGTGGCCATAGCACTGCTCTTTGTGGCCTGGGCCGGCCGCTCAGCCTTGGGATCTGGCAGCCGCCATCTTGACACGTCGAGTCCGACCCACTACGCCGGCCTGGTCGTGCAGTTCGAGGATGGAAGTCTGGTGACAGACTGCCTGTCCTTTTCTGAGGAGAAGATCAGCGGCCTGGAGCTGCTCAGCCGGTCAGGGCTCGATATCGCGACCTGGGGCACGGCGGTTTGCCGCATTGAGCGCGCAGGCTGCGACTACCCGGCCGAGCGCTGCTTCTGCGAGTGTCTTGCACCTCCCTGCCGCTTTTGGAGCTATTGGCAGTGGCGCGACGGGCGCTGGGTCTACTCCGAAGTGGGAGCTAGCCAACGCCAGGTCAGCGACGGCGACATCGACGGTTGGGTTTGGGGTGACGGCCAGACGCCACCCGTAGCAGATCCTGAGCGAATCTGTTCCACTGCCGCAAGCGAGGAATCGACCCAAGGTGCCGAGCCCGGGCCCGACCCATCGGTGGACCAAGCGCAGCGCAGCAGCGTAGACAGCCTGGTGGGGCAGTATGTCCTCTTCTGCATGATGGCCTTGGGGATTGCAGTGACCTCGTCGCTGGTGCGCATACAGCAGCGCGCGCAGAGACCTGCGTCGCTGCACACACTGGCCTGGCTAGCCTGGCTGGGCGCAGCAGCGTATCTGGCGCTGGTCAACCAGCAACCGCTGCAGTCGGTATTGCTAGTCTTCGCCACTGGCTCACTGTTTGCCGTTAGCAGCCAACACAGCCCTCGGGGGGCGCAGAGCTGGGGTGCCTTCCTCAGGTTCGGGTTATCCGTGTGGATTGTCACGCTGGCCTTCAGTGTGCTGTCTGCAGACGCCGGTGACACGGTACTGGTCACCTTGCCACGCCGGTGGCCAATCATCGGTGGGCCGATCACCCTTGAGTCCCTGCTGTACGGACTGGCTGGCGGGGCCAGCCTCTTCGCCGTGCTGCTGGTCTTTGCCACGTTCAACCTGGCGGTGGAGATGCACCGCGTATTGCGCTGGATCCCGGCGGGTCTCTATCAGGTGGGGTTGATCGCCTCCATCGCCCTGGCTTTTGTGCCACAGATGATCGCCAGTCTGAATGACATTCGTGAGGCACAGCGAGTCCGTGGTCACAAGTTTCGTGGACTGAGAGACCTGGTTCCTCTGTTCGTGCCTCTGGTAACGACAGCCCTGGAACGTTCGCTGAGCCTGGCCGAGTCTATGGAGGCGCGAGGCTTTGGCGGCATCATGGGCGAGCGAACAGCCAAACGCGTCTACGTGCTCCGGATAACAACGCTGACCGGCCTGGTAGCTCTGCTCGCCGGTCTGATATCGAGAACCCTGAATCCGCAAGGACAACAGTCGGCCTGGGCCTGGCTCGTCCTGGGTGTGACGCTGACGCTAGTGGCCCTCTATGCCCAAGGGCGACGAGTGAAGCGAACCAACTATCGTCGCGAACGATGGCAGCAGCGAGACGCGTGGGTGACGCTGGCCAGCGCTGTCTCCGCGCTCCTTGTCGTTGTGACTCAGATACAGGATCGACAAGCTCTGTGGTACTACCCCTATCCCCCGTTCTCGCCGTGGCCGACCTTCGCCCCACTGGTCGGCCTGGCCGCAATGCTCCTGGCAGCACCAGCGCTGCCATGGCCCACCAGCGGGGGAATGGGTGAGGGTGAGCAGAACGAGCCACCAGAGTTGCCGTCGGGCCGGGGCGTGGCATCTCACGCTGCGTCTCAGCAGGCCAACGACGGGGCGCCTGGCCGCGATGAGAATGACTCGGACGTTCCCATCAGAGGACAGCGCTAGGTGGACGATGTGATGCTTTCCCTCCACGGTGTGACCTTCGCCTACGAGGACAGCGAGATTCCCGCTTTGCGGGATGTGAATCTGAGGATTGAGGAAGGGCAGTTCGTCCTGGTCGTGGGACGCTCAGGGACCGGCAAGTCCACGTTGCTGCGCACTATGAACGGACTGGTACCTCACTTCAGCGGGGGCCGAATCTCTGGAAACGTCCGCGTGGCTGGGCACGACCCCATCGCAGAGGGACCCCACGCTATGAGCACCATGGTCGGTTTTGTGCACCAAGACCCCGAGTCGCAGTTTATCGTGGACAGGGTGGAGGACGAGCTGGCCTTTGCCATGGAGAACCAGGGTTTGTCACAGACGCTGATGCGAGAGCGCGTCGAAGCGGCGCTGACTCAACTGCACATCACCCATTTGCGCCAGCGGCGCATAACCAGCTTGTCTGCTGGCGAGAAGCAGCGGGTCGCTATTGGTTCGGTGCTCACTCTGCAACCGCGCGTCCTCGTTCTGGACGAGCCAACATCCCAGCTGGACCCGCAGGCCGCCGAGGAAGTGCTGGTCACGTGCAGACGGCTCAATCGGGACCTGGGGTTGACTGTGGTGCTGTCAGAGCATCGCCTCGAGCGCGTGGTGCAGTACGCCGATCGGGTGATCTACCTACCCAGACTCGGCGAGCCGCCCACGTCAGGAAAGCCAAGAGAGATGCTCATGCAGATCCCGTTCGCCCCACCATTGGTACAGCTGGCGAAAGCCTTGCATTGGGAGCCGATTCCACTGACCATCGAAGCGGCGCAGCCATTTGCCGCAGGACTGCAGCTTCGTCCAGTGAAACCGCAATCGCGCCAGCATCCGGAGGCAACGTGCATCGAGGTGCGCGACCTGTGGTATGACTACCATGGCATCGAGGCGTTGCGTGGCCTCAATCTGCGCGCCGGGGCCGGCGAGTTGATTGCGCTGATGGGCCGCAATGGTTCAGGAAAGACAACTCTGCTGAAGCACCTGGTGGGGCTATTGTGCCCCAAACAGGGCGAGGTCAGAATCAACGGATCCGACACACGTCAGGTGTCGATCGACGCGCTGGTCGAGCATGTCGGCTATGTGCCGCAAGACCCCAGCAGCTTGCTCTTCGCCGACACGGTGCGTCAGGAGCTGGAGTTCACGCGGCACGCCCACCGTCTGCCAACAGTCGACACCAACCGGTGGCTGACAAGGCTGGGGTTGGCTGGGCTGGCGGAACGATATCCTCGGGCTCTGAGCGTCGGTGAGCGGCAGAGGGCAGCATTGGCGGCCATCCTGGTAGCCGAGCCTTCTGTTTTGCTGCTGGATGAGCCCACACGCGGGCTGGATCCGGTGGAGAAGCAGGCGCTGGCCGATTTCCTCCGCCGGCAGGCCAAGCAGGGCCGCACCGTGATACTTGCCACGCACGATGTGGAGCTGGCAGCGCAGGCTGCGCAACGGGCGGTGATCCTGGACCAAGGCCAGGTAATCGCGGATGGCCCGTTCCGCGAAGTGATGAGCCGGTCGGAGGAGTTCAGCCCGCAAGTAGGCAGGCTGTTTCGTGACCCCTGGTTGTTGACCGTGCAGGACGTCTTGGAGGCACAGTCCAGTGCGAACTGAAAGACTGCTGAACACGGCCATCCTCGTCTTGGCCACACTGATTGGCGTCGTCACGTTTGGCTATCCGTTCTTGTCGCCAGGGACTGCGGAGATGGGCCCTCAGGGCGTAGCTCGCGTCCCAGATGCGCCGCTTGTTGCCCTGATTCTGACACTCCTCTGCGTCGTGATCGTTGTGGCCAACCTCACCAGTCACCAGATGAGCGCCAGAAGCATAGCGGTGCTGGGCGTGTTGACTGCAGTGAATGCTGCCCTGCGAGCCGTTCCAGGTCCGGCAGGCTTCTCGGCGGTCTTTTTCTTGCTGGGCCTGTGCGGCTACGTCTACGGTGCTACGTTCGGTTTCTTGCTCGGTGTACTCTCATTGCTGGTCTCTGCGCTGATGGGCGGCGGGGTGGGCCCGTGGCTCCCGTACCAGATGTTCGCGGCTGGCTGGATGGGACTCACTTCTGGCTGGCTCCCCGACCTGAGGCGACGCAAGGTCACGGAACTATCGATGCTGGCTCTGTGGACCCTGCTGTGGGGCTTCCTCTTCGGCGTTATCATGAATCTGTGGTTCTGGCCCTACCTCTCAGCAGCACAGGTAACGTCCAGCGCGACCTGGCAACGTGGCCTGCGCCTGGCGGAACTGCTCAGGCGCTACGCAGTCTTTTATGTGGCTACCTCTGCCTGGTGGGACACCTGGCGGGCAGTGGGTAACGCTGCCCTGGTACTCGTCGTCGGCGCGCCGCTGGTCACCGCGCTGCGCCGGTTCGAACATGTGCTGGGGTTTCAGATCGAGCCGTTTCATCGGGGCCAGCCGTCCCCAGACCAGCCTTGAA
>JBFEPU010000159.1:0-6706 GCA_041549915.1 Anaerolineae bacterium
CAGCTACAATGCCATTCGCTCGATAGGTGATCCACGTATCATCATTCTCAATGGGCCAATGTCCCCCGGTGGCGGCTATAATTATCTCGACTTTGTGGAGGATATGCTGGACCGCGAGCCGGGCGCATTGTGGGCGTTTGACGTGTGGGCAAGTCATCCCTATCCGGGTAACCGCCCTCCCGAGTACAACTTCCATGACGGCACCGCTGGCGATGACCGGGCAGCCATTGATCTGTATCAGCACGAGCTTCAGATCCTGGCACAACACGGGCGCACTGGGGTGAAGGTGCTCTTGACCGAGACCGGCTATGCGCTCTTCAATCTCTACGATGTCTTTTACCCGGCTATCAACGAGGCCAACCGGGCCGACTATATCCGGCGGGCATTCCGTGACTACTGGAGCCGCTGGCCCGAGGTCATTGGTGTTTGTCCTTACGAATTGGTGGATCCCGAGGGTCAGTGGTGGGTGTGGGACTGGCTACCCAGCGATGGTCAGAGTCACCAGCAGTACGATGCGGTCCGCGCCATGGACAAGTCATACTCGCCCGTGAGCAGCGTGCTGAGTATCACTTTCCAGGCTACCGCGCCCGGTCTGCCAGGCACCTACTACAACGATGTGTCCGCTACGGCCGACAATGCTGACATTCCATCAGCCAACGACGTGGCGCCAGTGCAGGTATACATACCGACGCCCACTGCAACGCCCACAACCACGCCGACACCGACATTTACGCCAACGCCGACCGCTACCCCTACTGGCACCTTGACTCCCGTCCAGACTCTGACTCCGACGGTGACTCAATTGCCTTCGCCCACTCCAACCTGCATTGATTTGATCCTCAACGGGGGCTTTGAGGTCACCGAAGCGTGGCAGATCTCACACACACCCCACCCGGCTGCCTATACCACAGCCCAAGCTCACAGCGGTGAGCGATCGATGCGGCTGGGCATCGCAGCGGGAGACAACATCCGCACCTACTCCTCCATCTGGCAGGCGATTGATGTTCCTGCTGACGCCCCAGATCCAGTGTTGACCTTTTGGTATTACGCTGTCTCTGACGACGTGGTAGGGGACCGCCAATATGCACTGATCCAAGACGAGGACGGTAGTCTGGAGAGCGTGTTCTCTGACCGCTCCGATGAACAGGTCTGGACGTACCGGGAGTACTCTCTGGCGGCATTCAAGGGCCACAACGTGCGGATCTACTTCGGTGTGTTCAATGACGGAGAGGCTGGCATCACGTCCATGTACGTCGATGACGTGGCGGTGGCATTCTGCCGCTCAACGCCCACTCCAACGCTGGTAACCGCCACCGCTTCGGCGACACCATCAACAACGCCGACGGCCACAGACACGCCCACATCGACGCCATCTGCTACACCGACGCCAACCAAGACACTAGGATCCACACCATCTCCAAGTGCAACAAGAGACTTGAGCCCCACACCGCCTTGCCAGGATCTGGTTGTTGATGGCGGATTCGAATGGGATGACGAGGCGTGGTACATTCCTGTCGCAGGTCGGGCTGACTACTCAACAGTCTATGCGCACAGCGGCCAGCGTTCCATGCGAGTAGGCATCGAGTCGGGCGAGAATGTCTACTCCTATTCCACCGTGCAGCAGACGGTTCACGTGCCTGCCGATGCTCAGCAAGCTGTTCTCTCCTTCTGGTACTACGCCGTCTCGGGAGATACCGAGAATGATCTGCAGTACGTCCTGGTCAAGGACCAGGATGGCAGCTTCGAGTGGGTGCTCGAAGAGCGATCCAACCGCCAGGTCTGGATGCTTCGGGAGCACCATCTTGACAGCCGGTACAGGGGCACAGACATCAGCCTCTACTTCAGCGTACTCAATGATGGGAGTGGCGGTACAACGGTGATGTATGTGGATGATGTGTCCCTGCTGCTCTGTGGGTCACAGCCGACGCCCTCGACCACTCCAGGCGCGTTTCCCGCAGCGCTTTTTCTGCCGGTGATTGTGCGCCAGTATGCCGAAACAGACGCGCTCACGTCGCCATCTCTCCCATTGGATGGGCATGCTGAGACGGACGCTGGCCAGCCAGGTTTGGCCCCCAGCTCATCTGCCGGCGTACGTACACTTTGGGCGCCGGCCGGGTCGCAGGTAGCTGCCGATTTCGTCGGCAGTGTAGCACTCAGCTCAGCAGAGGGTACGCTCTACGTGGCAGCGGGAGAGTCGCTCTGGGCCCTCGACGCCCGATCGGGGGGTGTGATTGGGCAGATTCCACTGCGCGCGTCTGCGCGTGGTCTGGCAGTGGACGTGGCCGCCAATCGTATCTATGCTGCTCTTCCGGATGCAGATGCCCTGGCAGTGATCGATGCCTCGCAGCAGGTGCTGTGGAAGACAGTGCCGGGCATTCCTGGGGCGAGTGGTATTGCGGTGGACGGCGACCACGTCTATGTCACTGCTGCCGGCAGCGACGAGCTGGTTGTTGTGGACAGAGAAAACTATGCTATAATTAAGCGCTTGACGGTAGGGGATGCCCCGTACGCTGTGGCTTGTGATCCTGCCAGGCAGTGGGTTTACATCGGCAATGCCGGTGATGACACTGTATCCATTGTCGACGGCCGCAGTTGGAGAGTGCTGAACACTGCAGAATTGGGCGGCCTGGGACATCCGCATGGCCTGGCTCTCGACCCTGGCCGTGCCCGTCTTTACGTGACCTACGCTTTTACACCCAAGTATCAGGCCGTCGCATCCATCGATGCTGTCTCAGGACAGGTGTTGTCTCGCCTGGTTGGCAGCGACGAGCAGCCATTGTTCGGCGCATATGGCATCGCAGTGGATACTCTGCTGGATCGGGTGTACGTGACCACAGTTGAGGGTCTCCTGGTATTACAGGGCGAGACGTTGCAGATGGTGGGACTGCTGCCTGGGGTAGGGCCTGCCTACGCCTTTGGTCTGCAGCTCGACCCGGTGCACGAGCAGCTCTACGTCGTGGATGGAGGGCACCGCCGACTGGCTGTTTGCGGTATCTAGTCCGAGGAGTCCAGTGAGTGTAGTTGACGAGATCAAAGACCGTCTGGATATTGTGGACGTCCTGTCTGGCTACGTCTCGCTGAAAAAGGCGGGTCGAAACTACAAGGGGCTGTGTCCTTTTCACAGTGAAAAGACCCCGTCTTTTGTTGTCTTCCCGGAGACGCAGAGCTGGCACTGCTTTGGCTGCAACGCAGGGGGCGACCTTTTCAGCTTTGTGATGCGCCAAGAGAACATGGAGTTTGGCGAGGCATTGCGTTTGCTGGCCGAGCGTGCTGGCGTACGCCTTCGACCGGAACGCGAAGGTGCGGACGCGCTAGGCAAGCTCAAGGATCGTCTGCACCAGATCAACTCCCTTGCGGCGGAGTATTTCCACTACCTGCTGTTGAACGCACCCGAGGGAGCACGAGCCAGGGAGTACCTGACCGAGCGAGGCATCACTGAAGAGACGCGAGACCTTTTTGGATTGGGCTGTGCCCGTGAAGACTGGCAGGCTTTGGGAAACCATCTGACCAGCAGAGGCTATTCCTGGTCGGATCTGCTCGAAGCAGGGCTCGTTTTGGAGCGCCAGGGGGGTGGGTACTACGATCGGTTCCGGGGGCGGCTCCTTTTCCCTATTCGCGACGTCCGCGGTCACGTAGTGGGCTTTGGAGCGCGCGCGCTGGATGATTCGGTGCCCAAGTACCTGAACTCACCTCAGACGCCCATCTTTGACAAGAGCAGCGTTCTCTACGGCATCGACAAGGCCAAGCGCGGCGTCCGGGAGCAAGGCTTTGCGGTGATTGTCGAAGGCTATATGGATGTGCTGATGGCGCACCAGCACGGCCGCGGCAACGTGGTGGCTTCGATGGGCACCGCCCTTACCGAGAAACAGGTTCGTGTGATCAAAAAGCTGACCAAGAAGCTGGTTCTAGCTCTTGATGCGGACACAGCAGGGGACCAGGCCACGCTGCGCGGGCTGGATGTGGCCAAGGGAACCTTTGACCGGCGTGTGGTGCCAGTGCCCACGTGGCGTGGTCTGGTGCGCTATGAGGATCAGCTAGATGCAGAGATACGCGTGGTTGTGTTGCCTCCCGGTTTGGATCCTGATGAAGTGATCAGAGCCGACCTGTCCAGTTGGGATGCTTTGGTCAGCCAGGCGCTGCCCGTGGTAGAGTACTACCTGAAATCGGTGGCGGCCGCGTATGACCTTGACTCGCCCAAAGACAAAGCGGTGCTGGCCAGAGAGGTCTTGCCGCTAATCGATGAGCTCCGCAGTCCGGTGGAGCGTTCACATTACCTGCAGCAGCTGGCGCGGATGCTCCACGTCGATGAACGTGTGCTACAGCAGGAGGCGCCAAGCAGGAAGGCGATTCCTCACGAGGGTGTGGCTCCCGCTGATCGGTTCGGGCGGCTTTCTGCTCAACCAGGGCTCACCTTCGGCCTGGAGCGCTATGTATTGTTGCTGCTGATCGACCGTCCTGATCTGTTGGCGCCCATGAACAACTCGCTGACTGAGCTGGACTTAAGCCTGCTGACCGGGGAAGACTTTGCTTCGGCTGAGGAGAGGGCGCTGTTTGAGTTCATTGTCGAGCGCATACTTGAGG
The DNA here is from genome assembly GCA_041549915.1 of Anaerolineae bacterium. GTDB lineage: Bacteria > Chloroflexota > Anaerolineae > UBA2200 > UBA2200 > JBFEPU01. The sequence continues at coordinate 4,582 of JBFEPU010000159.1, forward strand.
ACGGAGCCGTGAGCGTGGACGCGCTGCAGCAAGAGATTGACCCTGCCTTGCGCCCGTCTCTGGAGGGTGTATTGAGCCGGATGGAGGAGGCTGCCCTTCTTTCGGATGAGCAGGCGAAACTGGGTGCCGAAACGTGTGCCCTGAGATTACGCGAGTCATTGCTGCTGCGCCGCAGCGAGGAGCTGAGATACCTCCTGGAGGATGCGCGTGCAGAGGGTGATACTAGCGGCACCAGAGTGCTTGCACAGAGGGTCAGCGAATTGGCGACACAGTTGGCGCGGATCCAAAAGGCAAAGGCGGCACAGACTGCGCTGAAGAGTATGCGCTCAGAGATACCGCAGATCTAGCGGGGGCTGGGAATGGCGAAGGAAGACCACCGGGAAGAGCAAAAAGATGAGCTTATTGCCAAGGGGCTGCAGCAAAAGTTCATCACACAAGAGGACATCGATCAAGTCTTCCCGGATGCCGAAGACGCGGAAGAACGCAAGGCGCTGTACAGCGCCTTCCGGGAGATGGGCATAGCGATCCTCGGCGAGGCAGAAGAACAAAAGTCGGATGCCGCGACACGTGGCGAAGAGCCGCTGGAGATGGTTGTTTCCAGCGCGGCACCGACCCTGTTGGATGATCCTGTCCGCATGTACCTGCGCGAAATCGGCCGGGTACCACTGTTGGATGCCGAAGAAGAAGTGAGGCTAGCCCAGGCAGTCAAGCGGGGGCAAGAGGCGACCAATAGACTGCTTGAGGGCAAGCTTGATCCCAAGACCCGACGGATGCTCGAAGAAGAGCTGCGGAAGGGCGAGCTGGCCGAGCGTCACATGGCGGAGGCCAACCTGCGTCTGGTGGTCAGCGTGGCCAAGAGATACATGGGCAGAGGCATGTCCTTCCTCGATTTGATCCAGGAAGGGAATATCGGCCTGTTGCACGCTGTAGAAAAGTTCGATCCCACCAAAGGATACAAGTTCAGTACGTATGCCACTTGGTGGATACGCCAGGCCATAAGCCGGGCGATTGCCGACCAGTCGCGGACCATTCGCCTTCCGGCACACATGGTCGGCACCATAAATCGCCTGCTGCGGGCCTCGCGGGCGTTGGCCCAGGAGCTGGGGCGGGAACCCTCGGCGGAAGAAATCGCTCTGAAGATGGACCTGCTGACTCCTGAGGAGGTGCGGGCTGTCGAAGAAGCCAGGAGCATCGGCGAGCCGCTTGATCCAGCGCTGCGGCGCCGTTTGAGTGTGGCAGAGTCCAAGGTGCGCGATGTCATCCGCATGGTACAGGAGCCAATGTCGCTGGAGATGCCTGTAGGGGCGGAGGACAGTAGTTTCCTCGGGGATTTCATCGAGGACGAGTCAGTGGCCGGACCTGTGGATGAAGCTTTGCGGCACATGCTGCGAGAGCAGATGAAGGATATCCTGGACTCACTCAGCCCACGCGAGCGGCATGTGCTCAGGCTGCGCTTTGGTCTGGACGACGGTCAGAGTCACACTCTGGAAGAGGTCGGGCAGAAGTTTGGGTTAACGCGTGAGCGAGTCAGGCAAATCGAGGCCAGAGCCTTGCGCAAGCTGCGCCATCCGCTGCGCAGCCGCAAACTCAAGGACTATTTGAGCTGACAGAATGCGTGAGTTTGACCGGCAACGGCAGGTGCGCTATAATGTCGTTGATTGCTTTCCTCGGTAGCTCAATTGGCAGAGCAGCCGGCTGTTAACCGGCGGGTTGTAGGTTCGAGTCCTGCCCGAGGAGCTGGCACACAACATATAGTGGTGCACAAAGCCCCATCCCCTACAAGTAGTAGGAAAGGGGGCTTTTGCATTATGGGCGCATCGCGCAGTGACCAACCGTCTAGGCTTTTTCTTCTGTCCAAGAGCGACCTCGACCGAGACATTCAGGAGTTCCTCATCGACCGCCAGGCCCGCAACCTGACCCCTAAGACGTTGCGCTGGTATCGCCAGAGCTTGCATGTCTTTGTCCCATTCTGTACAGCCCAGGGCGTGGATTCGCTGCAAAGCCTTGAGCCCAGCGACCTGCGTCGGTTCCTGGTCCACCTTCATGGCCGGGGCACATGCAACGAATCAGTCTTGTGATGGTGTGATGTCGCGCGCAGATAGGGCACTTCACTTCTTCCACGCAA
>JBFEPU010000160.1:0-6687 GCA_041549915.1 Anaerolineae bacterium
AACGGGCCAGAGCAGTTCTGCAGAAGATCCGGCACAGTGCGTTGCTGCCAGAGCCAGTGCGCCCTCCATGGGCGCGCCTGAGCGACGGTTGGGGCGGCCAGGGAGTACAATGGCCAGACGGCAGGAAGAATCGCAACGACTCATTCTACGATTGGTGGCTAGTTCGGGCAAGTCCAGCCTCTCCGGTGGGGCAAGCGACAGTCTATAGCGAATCCAGTCTGAGAGCTGCAGGGAATGCTCCCCAAAGGCCATGTGTTGCTGCAAGAGGTCAGATCCGAATGTCAAGCTGCAGGAGTACATGAGGACGCCATCACACTCCCTGAGCGCAGGCCTTCGCTGCTGGGCCGACTCGGTAGCGCTGCAGCAGCCCCACCCGAGAGGAACGCGATAGGCTGGCACGTGATTGGCTTTGGTGAAACCCTGTCTGAGGACTATAATCATACGCCTAGTGCCAAACAGCCTGCTTCCGTAGGACTCAAAAGGAGCGGAAATGATACCTACCCTGCCCATCGAGGTCACTTGCCCGCAATGCGGCGCAAAGTACAACGCCCAAGTGCAGAGCATCGTTGACGTCGGCCAGGATCCACGACTAAAGTCCATGCTCCTGCGCGGGCAACTGAACACCGTTACCTGCCCATCCTGTGGTACCGCCGGGATGGTGAGTGCTCCATTACTCTACCACGACCCAGAACGAGAGCTGCTGCTGGTCTTCTTCCCACCGTCGTTGACTCTCACTATGGAGAATCGCGAACGGCTGACAGGCAGTCTGGTCAATGCGCTGATGAGCACACTTCCCTCGGAAAGCCGCAAAGCTTATCTTCTCAACCCGCGCACTATGCTCACCATGCAGAGTCTCATCGACCAAATCCTGAGAGCAGACGGCATCACAGAGGAGATGATCGAGAAGCAGCGGGCCAGAGCTCAGCTGCTGCAGGACATGCTGGAAGCCTCTGATGACGAGGAACAGCTGCAAGCACTGATTGAGCAAAACAAGGATGACATCGACTACTCGTTCTTATTGACGCTGTCCGCTGCGGCTGAGGGCAGCACCTCAGCCGGACAGGGTGAAATCGCGGACAAGCTGCTCAAACTTCGGGATATGCTGCTGGATCAACTGGAGATTACCCTGCCTGAGCCACTGCCTCTGAACATGGCCCGCGCAGAAGTAGTGGATCGAGTGCTAGCTATGGAGGACGAAGCAAGTCGGCGGGCAATGGTAATGTACAATCGCCCCTTGCTGGACTATGCCTTCTTCCAAGAACTCACCGGGCGGATCGAACAGGCCGCTGGCGAGGAGGCAGAATCCCTGCGCGACCTGCGCACAGAACTGCTCGAGCTGGTTGAGCAACTGGACAGAGAAGCCCAGGCTATGCAGCGGGCAAAGATGGATCTGCTGCAAGAAGCACTCGGCAGCTCAGATCCTGCTCAGCTCCTGCGCGAGAGGAAAGACGAAGTTGATGTGCTCTTCCTGTCAGTCCTGGCCGCCGTCATGCACAGTGCCGAAGATGAGGGCGAGGAGGAGCAGGTACAGCGACTGCGAGCAGTCAATGATGCCGCACTGGCAGTCCTTCAGGAGGATCTGCCTCCTGAACTGCGCCTGGTAAACGATCTGCTCGCTGCAGAATACCCGCAGGAAACCCAGAAGCTGCTGCAGGAGCGTCGCACCGAGTGGAATAGCGAGCTCCCGGCCCTCTTGACCAAGCTGGCAGAGGATCTGGACGCGCAGGAACGCAGACAGACGGCACAGCGACTAAGGGAGCTACGCGAACAGGTCGAGTCACTTCTGTCAGAATCCGGGATTGAGGCGGATGATTCCTAGGCGCATGCCGACCGGAGCAGTGGCGAGTCGATCGAAGCGATCTGCCCATGTGTGGATGCCCGATTCTCGCCTGGCATGGGAACCTCGGGAACGTGAAAACAGATGAAGCTGCCACTCCAATGGGTTAGCAGTTGGGGGAACTAGGGTCCCCAGGCTATCAATCGGGGTTCAAACGGGTGCGCTAGATCCTCGTGGTGGGGCAGAACCCGGACCGTGAATCCACGGAGTCCGCTGACTTGACAGCTCACCTTCCCGACGAAGAGAGAGATGCCCTTCTCCACACGCACAAAAGGCAAGGGGGTTGCTCGCCCTTTCGTGATTTCTCGGTTCGCATCCAGCGCACCCTCGTATGTTTCCACCAACACATCCTCATGGCTCAGATGGCCGAGCTTCACACTCGCTGTGACCTCCAGCTCGCCTCCCACCGGCAGTTGATCATGGATGTCGGTTTCGACCCCAACAACCTGAACCTCATCCCAGTGCTGCCTCAGGCGTGCCTTCCACTCCGCTAGGTGCCTGGCCCGCTCGAATCCGTCCGCGGACAGCCGCTCATGACGCCTAAAGGCCGGTGAGTACAAGCGCTCCACGTATTCCATAACCATGCGTTTTGTGTTGTATGCCGGCACAACGGCGTTCATCGCGTTCTTCATCCGCGCGATCCAGTCCCTGGGCAATCCATCAGCCCCCCGGTTGTAGAACAGAGGCACGATCTCCTTCGCGAGCAGGTCATAGATGGCGTCTGCCTCTACCTCGTTCTGGTACTCGTGGTCCTCATAGACTTCTCCGCGCCCGATGGCCCAGCCAATGTCTGGATGGTACGCCTCGGCCCACCAGCCATCCCGCACGCTCAGGTTTAGAGCACCGTTTGCTGCTGCCTTCATGCCGCTGGTGCCGCTGGCCTCTCGCAGAGGAACCGGCGTGTTTAGCCACAAATCCGCGCCCTGTAGCAGGTAGCGGGCAACATTCATATCATAATCCTCGATAAACACTACATTCTGGAGGCCATTTGTGCGTGTCAAGTGGATAACGTCTCGGATCAGCTCCTTTGCTGGATTATCCTGCGGATGGGCTTTGCCGGCAAAGATTACCTGCACGGGCCGCTCCCTGTTGCCCAGAATCTCTCCCAGCCGCTCCGGACGCCGCAGCAGCAGTGTGGCACGCTTGTACAACGCAAAGCGCCGTGCAAAGGCGATGGTCAGAGCGTCAGGATCCAGTTTCTCTGTGGCCCGCACGATCTCCGCCGGTGGTGCCCCACGCTGCTCCAGCTGCTTGCGCAATCGGCTGCGGGCAAACGCAACCAGCCTCGCCCTCCGTCTTTCGCGCACGCGCCAAAGCTCTTCGTCCGGGATATCGTCCACTGCATCCCACACCGTCTGATCTGCAGGACGCTCCGCCCAACGGGGTCCGAGGTAGCGATCAAAAACACTGGCCATATCCTCTGAGATCCAGGAGCGCGTGTGCACCCCATTGCCAATCGAGATAATCGGGACTTCCCACTCCGGCACACCCGGCCATACGCCCTGCCAGAGCCGGCGCGAGACCTGTCCATGCAATGGGCTCACGGCGTTGGTGGCCCCGGCGAGTCGCAGGGCAAGGACGGCCATGTTCAGTGGCTCCCGCTCATCGCCGGGATTCTTTTGGCCCAGAGCGAGGAACTCCGAACGCGACATACCCAAGGCCTCATAGTACTGGCCCAGGTAATTGTCCACGAGGGTCGCATCGAAGAGGTCAATGCCCGCTGGAACCGAGGTATGCGTGGTGAAGACGCTGCATGCAGTGACCACCTGCCGCGCCTCGTCAGCAGTCAGGTTGTGCTCGCTGACCAGCTGACGAATGCGTTCAATTCCCAGCAGGGCGGCGTGGCCCTCGTTCATGTGACAGACGCCTGGCGTGATCCCCAGGGCGCGCAGGGCCTTGACGCCGCCTATGCCCAGCAGGACTTCCTGGCGAATGCGCATCTCACCGTCGCCACCATAGAGCTGATGGGTGATGTGCCGATCTTCGACACGGTTCTCGGGCACGTTTGTGTCCAAGAGATAAAGCGGCACTCGTCCGACCTGCACCCGCCAGACGCGAGCAAGCACGCGACGACCCGGAAAGTCCATATCAATGGTGATCGGCGTCCCGTCCCTGACCTCCAGTGTGAGTGGCATGGTGTAGAAATCATTCTCCTGATAGCGCTCGCCCTGCCAGCCATCAGCGTTCAGGTACTGCCGGAAATACCCTTGCTGGTATGCGAGCCCCACAGCTACCATTGGCACACCCAGATCGCTCGCCGACTTTAGATAGTCTCCTGCGAGAACACCCATGCCCCCGGAATAGATAGGCAAGCACTCCGTGAGTCCAAACTCCAGACAGAAGTATGCAACAGAAGGCTGCGACTGCGCTCCATGATTCTTGGCATACCAGGTTGTAGGCGCCGACATGTAGCGCTGGAAGTCATGGTTCACGCGCTCCATGTGGGCCAGGAACGCATCATCACGAGCTGCCGCCTCAAGACCCGCCTGATCCACCATGCCCAGCATGCGCACCGGATTGTGTTCAGACTCCTCCCAGGCATCGCGGTCGAGCCGGCGGAACAGTGCAATGGCATCCGGTGTCCATGACCACCACAAGTTGTGAGCGAGCTCCCGAAGGACTTGCAGTTCAGTGGGCAACGATGGGACAACATTGATGGAGAACATCGGTTGCATGAGAGAATCTCCTCCGATTCGATGATTGCGGCGCCAGTGCCAGAGCTAGCATTGTTGCGAGTCTTCCGACGTATTCTGCTTCCAAAGAGTGAAATCATGCAGGCTCGAGCCGCCAATGAACTCGCGCAAGATGGAGTTGCTCGGAACTAGATCACAGCTGCACGGCAAGAACCAGCGCAATAGAGCCAGCAATCTGCGGGCCTCAACGTACTCAGGCCCGATGCGTTCAATCTGGAATAGGTAGGGTTCCGCCAGCGGCTTGAGAGCAGCCAACTCATAGGCTAGAGCGGAGTTGAACATCACATCCGCATGTTCTTGGTATGGGAAGATCCAACGCTTCTCGCCGTTGCGCACGCTTTGCCAACGTCGAATGGTGTCCAGAGCGGAGTATCCGCGCTCGCGCGCATCGCGCACAATGCGCCGGATCAGGCGTGTATCAGTTGTAGGGACCCGATTGTAGTGATCAAGGTTGAGCTGCGTGAGGGCCGAGACGTAAATGCGGTAGATGCGCTCCCCGGGCAACCCGGGGACGAGCCCCGGATTCAGGCCGTGAATGCCTTCCAGTAGGATTACGTGATCCCTGCTGAGACGCAGCGACTCGCCCTCTTCACGCCTACCCTGCTGGAAGTTGTAGCGGGGCAGCCGAACTTCACGGCCATCCAGTAGGTTCAGCATCTGCTCATTGAGCAGATCCAGGTCAACTGCCCAGAGATGCTCAAAGTCAAAATCACCGTTGTCGTCCAGAGGAGTCTTTATCCGGTCTACGAAATAGTTGTCCAATTGCACAGCCACAGGGCGCAGGCCGTTGGCAAGCAGCTGGACGGCCAGACGTTTTGAGAAAGTGGTCTTACCCGAAGCCGAGGGGCCAGCGATCAACACCAGGCGCACCTCATTGCGGCGCTTGGCAATCTCGTTCGCAATCTGAGCAATGCGCTGTTCATGCAGTGCCTCTGAGACCAGGGCCACCTCTACACCGCGTCCTTCGTCGAGCGCGTCATTTAGTGCCCCGACGTCGTCAATGCCCAGTACCTGGAGCCACTTCCCGTACTCGCGGAAGACGGCCACGAGCTTGGGGTACTCCACCACAGGCTGCAACTCTGTGGGCTGCTCATGTCGCGGATAGCGCAGTATGACGCCCTGCGAGTAGTGATCCAACGCGAAATAGCGCAGGTAAGCCGTGGAGGGCACCATGTAGCCGTGGAAGTAGTCATCCACATCATACAACCGGTACATTGTGACATAGTCTCGCTTACGATACCGCAGGAGGCGTACCTTGTCATCATGCCCTCGGCTCTCGAAAAAGGCAATTGCCTCCGGCAGAGGAACCCGCCTCTTGTTGATCGGCACCCCCGCGGCAGCGATCTCTTTCATCCGCTGCTCCAGCAGCGAGACTTCCTGCGCTGTCAGCGCATCGCGCCCGTGAACGGCGCAGAACAATCCACCGAAGGTCAACGAGTGGTCTACGTATACCTGGGCATCGGGGAACAGCTGATGCGCGGCGACGACGAGCAGAAACACCAAGGAACGGCGATAGATGCGCATGCCATCGCTGTCGTGGATGGAGACAGGCGTAACTTCAATATCATGCATGACGCGATACATCAGCTCGTACAACTTGCAGTTGATCAAGGCCGCGACGATGGGAACCGGGTCATCATTGTACGCAGCACGGATAAAGGTCTCCAGCGAGGTGCCTACCGGTGCCTCGAATATCCGGCCATCCTGCAGGTGGACCAGGACCGTCTTCCTACCATGGGACGGGCGGGGCCACGAAGCCTGCTCAGCTACTTCACCTTCTTTTCTCTCCACAATTTCCTGTACCATCGTATTCCTATGTTAGTTCATTTTGGCGCAAACACATAGTATAAGCCAAATCCTTCCGGGCTCAAAAACGCGCGCTCGTCGAACAGCGTGCACAACCAACGCCAGAAAAGACGCCGCCTCAGCCTTTGGAATAGTCCCAGACAATCGTCTTTCGCTCTCGGGCTCCTTGGCCCTGCCCTCGAACCAGCAGGCTCGACCGTTGGTGCACCTGTGAATGCGCTGCAGTGCATTGATTAGCCGCCAGGCATTGTGCTGCGGAGACTGCTGACCCGCTGCAGTACAGACCTTTCCGCGGGGGTGGCCCTCTCGTCAGCCGATATTCCTGCCCTCGCATTGCCGTGCCGTGTCAGC
>JBFEPU010000161.1:0-6616 GCA_041549915.1 Anaerolineae bacterium
ACGAGTACTTTCACAAGGTTCTCCGCTCGAGGAGGGAACAGATGATCCGCTACAGGACCTTTAGCGACTACAAGTGGTTCGGCTGGCACCCCAGGACTGTGCTACAGCGATGGGACCAGGTGAGACAGAGGGCGCAGGATTTCGCAAATGATCTGAACGAGGAGGACCTAGTCGCCATCACAGAGTCGGCGTTCGGCAACTCCCCGTACGGCTGTACGGTTACCGTCTGGTACCGACAGAGGTAGCTTCACTCGCCGAGCGCAGTCCTCACAGAGCAGAACTACCCAGGCAGCAAGTCCATCCATGCGCTGAAGCAGGAAGCGAAGGAAGGAGATGCCTTCGGATGAGAGGGAGTACCGGTGAGTGGACATGCCAACTCGCGGCTTGCTCGGTGTCAGGCTTCCCGAAGAGTGGTTCGAGGAGTTGAATAGGCTAGGAGCTGTTGCACGCACCGCCGCTGGCGGTAGGCGCTCCAACGGGCAAACGAGTCGGCATCACAGCGAAGCGCCAGGCCACTGCAACAGTGACAGCCTTGGATGCAACAGCACCTTGCCAGGTCGCGCCGACCGTGGCAGAAAGAGCGGCAGTGCAGCATACACTCTTGCAGCGTCCAGAAGGACCGCTATCTGACTTCGATATCACCCATCGCAATCACCTAGGTTGGGTGATGACAACTCACCCAGCTGCCAGGTACACTGTGCTCAGACTGGGAGCGCGCTGAAGCAGCTGTGTACCCTGTAGGTCCAGCCTGCGGTCCGGAAGATCCATTGGTATTGCCCGGGAATGGTGCTTGCACCCCCGGGCTCTCGGAGGAGAATCAAGATGAACCCGGTTGAACTAGCTCACATCGCCAAGTCATTTGGCACCACGCAAGCTGTCGCAGATGTCTCTTTTGCTGTGGAGCAGGGCGAGATCTTTGGTCTGCTCGGCCCAAACGGTGCTGGCAAGACCACCACCATCCGCATCATGCTCGACCTCTTCAAACCCGATCGCGGTACCGTCTCAATCCTGGGCGGGCCGATGTCGGAGGAAAAGAAGGAACGCATCGGCTACATGCCAGAAGAGCGGGGCCTGTACCAGGACATCTCGCTGGAACGCTGCCTCACTTACTTGGGAAGGTTGAAAGGCCTTGCTGCCGCTGAGGCGAAGCGGCGTGTGTCTGAGTACCTGGCCCAGTTTGACCTCACCCCTCACCGCGCCAAAAAGGTCAAAGAGCTGAGCAAAGGAATGCAGCAAAAGGCGCAGATCATTAACACCATCCTCCACGATCCTGAACTGGTCATCATCGACGAGCCGTTCAGTGCCCTCGACCCAGTGAACACGCAGATGGTCAAAGAGCTGATCCGCGATCTGCGCGCGCGAGGCAAGACCATCATCATGTCCACGCACCAGATGCACCAGGTGGAGGAGTTATGCGACCGCATCCTGCTCATCGACGACGGCTACAATGTACTCTACGGGGATCTGGACCAAATCAGGCGCCAGTACTCCGGCAACCAAGTTCTGGTGCGGGCGGTCAGTGAGTTGCCCCGCGTGCCCGGTGTGGAGCAGGTCATGCAGCACAATGACGCCATCAAATGGACGCTGTCGCCAGGGACTACGCCTCAGATGGTACTAAAAGCGCTGATGGCGCAAGACGTGGCACTGGAGAGATTCGAAATCGCCTTGCCCACCGTAGAAGAGATATTCATCAAGGCAGTGCAGGAAGGGGCCAGATGATGTCCAAGCTGTGGCGCGTCGCTGCGCACGAATACAGGAACCACGTTCTTAACAGGGGCTTTCTGGTTGCCATTCTCAGCGTGCCGCTGTTTCTCGGGCTGATGATTGGCATGGGCGTAATGACCGACATCATGAAGCAAGACGGCCGCCCGGTTGGCTACGTCGATCAATCCGGTTGGCTGCTGGAGCCCGTTGCGCTTCCAGCCGACGGGGGGTCACCCCTGACACGACTGCTGGAGAGGCCAGTCTCGTTGATCCCCTATGGCTCGCGTCAGGTGGCGCAGGGCGACTTGGAGGCAGGCGAGATCCAGGCCTATTACGTGCTGTCTGAAGGGTATTCGGAAAGCAGAGAGGTGGAGCTCGTTTACACCAGGCCGCCAGGGGAGAACGCAACCGAGAGGTTCGAGGCTTTCCTTCAAGTCAATCTGCTCGCCGACCAGCGTCCGGAGATTGTGCACCGCGCGGTGAGCGGCAGCACATTGGTCGTGCGCACACCGGATGGCAGCCGCGAGCTTGTGGAGGGACAGGTCATGAGCGTCCTCACGCCGATCCTGATGAGCATCACCTTCATGATTCTGTTCATGGCCACTTCTTTCACTCTGCTGCAAGCCGTTGTACAGGAGAAAGAAAACCGCACGATGGAGATACTGGCCACATGCATGTCACCTGAGCAACTGATCGGCGGCAAGGTACTGGCGGTTGTGGGCATGGGCCTAACCATGTTCGTCTCGTGGATGGCTCTGATCGCACTGGCGTTGCTTTTCGCCGGTCACGTCCTACGCGTTGAATGGGCCCTTCAAATCCGCCTCGCCCCCAGTGCTTTGGGCGCCATTGCCCTGGTAGCCATTCCGTCCTACGTGTTGTACTGCGGGCTGATGACCGCCTTGGGTTCAACGGTCGCCGATGCCCAGGAAAGCCAGCAGCTGGGCGGCCTGATCACCCTTGTGTTTGGGTTGCCGTTTTACGGCATCATTGCGCTGGTTGAGCATCCGAATGGCCCACTCGCGATTGGCCTGACCTTGTTTCCCCTCACCTCGCTGATGGCTTTCAGCCTGCGCGTTGCCTTCTCCACCTGGCCCATGTGGCAGCTCGCCGCAAGCATTGGCATACTGACGGTTTCTGCATTGGGCTCAGTATGGCTGGCCGCCCAAGCTTTTCGGCAGGGAATGCTGCGCTACGGCCAGCGCCTGAGCTGGCGTGAGCTCTTCAGAAGCTCGGCTACGCCACAGTCGTCCGGCGCACCAGTTGTGGGTGGGAGGTAGCGATGAACAAGACATGGCTTGTGCTGCGTAACGAAGTCCTAGTAAACGTCAACAGGCGATCGTGGCTGCTGGCAACCATTGGCGTGCCTCTGGTTCTGGCGCTGGTACTCTTTGCCCGGCCGCTGCTAACGGGCAGCGCTGTACCTCAAGGCGGTACATCCACCGGCTCCGGTGGACAGGGTGAGTTGAAGGTCGAGGGCTATGTGGACCATGGCGGCCTGATCCAGACCATTCCGGCCGACATCGGAGCCAATCTGGTGGCATACGCTGACGAAGATAGCGCCAGACAGGCCTTCGATGCAGGGGAGATCACAGCGTACTATGTTGTTCCCGAGGACTATGTCAGTCGGGGCGAGTTTGTATATGTGTATCCTGACCTCAGCGGGTTTTCGCCCAAAGGGCAGTCCTGGGTGATGCGTTGGACCCTGCTGGTCAACCTGCTCGATGGTGACGTTGACCGCGCCCAGCAGGTGTGGAAACCGATGGACCTCAAGGTGACCGCTGCGGCCGCCGAACCGCAGCGCGAGGTGGGAGAGGGGCCCGCCTATTGGATTCCCTACGCCACGGGAATGGTTCTGTACACTGTGATCATTATGTCGTCGAGCCTGTTGCGTCAGAGCATGGGTAGTGAGCGCAAGGACAAGGTACAGGAGGTACTGATGCTGTCGGTGAGCCCGCGGCAAGTGCTCACGGGCAAGCTGTTCGGGCTGGCCGTGGTCGGACTGCTACAGACGCTCATCTGGGCAGGGGCTGGATACGCCATGATGCGTCTGGGGGGCCAGACTCTCAACCTGCCGGCCGATGTCCAACTGCCGATATCCATCGTGCTGTGGTCCCTGGTCTTTTTCGTTCTCGGCTACATTGTGTACGCTAGCCTGCTGGGCGGCGTGGGCGCACTGGCGGGCCCCAATCGAATGGGCTCTTCGTCAGCCGACGTTGTGGTCATCTGGCCCCTGATCATCCCAATCTTCTTCATGATGGCCCTGATTCAGAATCCGAACGGGAGCCTGGCTGTCGCGCTGAGCCTTTTCCCGTTGACGGCTCCGGTGGCGATGGTAACTCGCCTGGCGGTGGGCGGTGTGCCCTTGTGGCAACCGCTGCTGGCGGCGGCTCTGATGGCGGTCACAGCAGTTCTTGTCATGCGAGCGGTAGCTACCGTGTTCCGTGCTCAGATGCTCCTCTCCGGACAGCCGTTCTCCGTCAAGCGATACTTCACCGCACTGCTGGGACGAGCACAAGGATGAGCTTAGCGCAGCAATCCTGACTCAGGTGCTCTTCCATGCAAACCTTCTTGGCTTTGGCTGCCTCACGCGACACTCGAAGCGTCTGGCGCTCGCCCTGGTGACTCCGTTGACCCATGGCCCCGCAATCACTTCTGCGCGGCGGTCATGTGACGAGGCCCGTCTCAGATATGGTCTCGCACCGGCGGGACGCTGGTCGTTCCGCTTCTGAGAGCGTCCGAGAGTATAATGGCGCTGGGTGAGGGTAGCAGATGCCGCGGGCGGTTGACCCCGGAGTTGTCAGACGGGACCAATGCGCTCCGCTCGACATCGCGCAGTTCTGATGAGCTATTCCTCGCCGATGGGATCTTTTTCAGCTTTTCCAGACCGCACCGATGATTGATAGGCTCGAATCCCGTGTCCAGGAGTGTCAGCATGATGAGCCGGTGGTGGCCCTATAGCGCAATCATGGCACTGTTGTCTCTGGCACTCGGATGTGCAGGGCCGGCGATCAGCCCGACGGCCGTGCCGCCGACCGTCACGCCATGTCCGACTTGCGGCACGATCAGCGGGGACATTCTGCTCCCGCCCAGAGACGCAGCTGTGCTGGACGGGCTCGGAGTGCACCTGCACTTTGAGAACACCACAACCGAAGAGATCTCGGTCACTGCGATGAAGCCAGGGCAGAGCCAGTTTACTGTGGCGCTGCCGGAAGGGACCTATTGCGCGTACGCCTGGCTTTCGGATCTCAGTCTAAGGGGAGCGCACGCATTCTGCGAGTCAGGCGACGAGTGCAGCGATCCCCTGCCTCGAACCCTAGTGGTCACAGCGGGCGAGACGATTGGTGGCGCGGATATCGACAGGTGGGCGGCGCCTGAAGTGCTGCCCTTGGTGCTAATTGGCACCCTCATTGATGGCACCGGCGCCCAGCCGTTGCGGGACGCTGCACTGGTCATACACGATGATCGTATTGTGTCTGTGGGGCCACGCAAAGACCTGGCCGTTCCACCGGACGCTGAGGTCATCGAGGTGCCAAACACGACCATCCTGCCGGGCTTAATAAACGCTCACGTGCACAACGCCTACGAAAGGCGGAACCTAGCCATTTGGGCCCGTGAAGGCGTAACTACTGTTCGAGATCTGGGGGAGCGCCTCGGATTTCCATACTTCGCCACGCGCGCCAGGCTGCAGACTGACCCTAGACGAGCGTCGGTCATCGCCGCCGGCCCACTGGTGACCGTGCCTGACGGCTACCCCATCGCGGGGAACAACTTTCCCTCCCTGACTGTCACTTCGAGCGACGACGCCCGCCAGAAGATCAACCAACTGATTGATGACGGTGCTGATGTGATCAAGATTACCCTAGCCTCGGGGGGCGCACCGACGCTCTCAGCAGACGAAGCTGCTGCCATCGTACAGACAGCACACCAGCGTGGCATCCCCGTATCCGCCCATGCTACGAGCGCCAGGGACGTGAACCGCGCCCTGGAGGCCGGCGTCGATGACATCGCCCACCTCGCCTCGGACCGGGTGCCCGATGCGTGGATAGAGCGGATGGTCAAAACAGATACTTCGTGGGTGCCGACGCTCGAAGCCCTGGACGGTCGAGGGTCGGCCAACCTGCGCCGTTTTGTGGAGGCCGGCGGAAGGGTAGCACTGGGCAACGATTCTGGGTATCGCAAAGATCTCGAGATTGGCATGCCCATGCGCGAGCTGAATTGGATGCAAAAGGCTGGCATGACGCCAATGCAGATCATCGTGGCTGCGACGCACAATGCGGCCCATGTTTGCCGGCGAGCTGGCACACTGGGCACCTTGGAGGCAGGCAAGTTCGCCGACATCCTGGTGGTGGATGGCGATCCGTTGCAGAACTTGGAGGCGCTGAGCAGAGTGCGGATTGTCATTCACCGAGGCGTCATCATCCGCACGGAAGGGGTGGCGAAATAGAGGGTGGCGTGTCAGCCTCGATCTGCGCGTACTACGCTGCTGCCACTGCCGTTCCCTTGGTCCGAATGGCGCGCACACAATGACCACATCCGCAGGCGGCCCGAGCTGCTGGCAGTCCAGGTCACGACCCTTACCACGCCTGTGGCTGGATCCTGCTGGGCCGTAGCGGATGACTGGTCGTCGCCATGGTGAGACGTTGGGAGTTCACCCGTCGCCACGTGCGGTGAGACGCCGCTCGGTTTGACCCCAGACGCATCGTCTCCTGGAGGTCGCCTGGCGCACGCGCAGCCACCCCTTGACTGTCGAGAGAGCATGCCATGAAACTGGCCAGTAGGCGAGTCCTGCCGATGACCGATGCCTCCGAAGGATACTTGCTGCAGGCAGGGCCTCTGTGACCCTGTTGAGCCGGCAGATTAGGCGTAGAGCACCTGCCGGACGAATCTGAACCTTCTGGCGCTTCATAGGGTA
>JBFEPU010000162.1:0-6598 GCA_041549915.1 Anaerolineae bacterium
ATCGGCGATCTCAGCACGTGCCTGCTGACCGGCTACCCCGGGACAATCGCCAGCACCTGGCAACAAGCTGGCCGTGCGGGACGACGCCAGGATGTCTCGGCCGCTGTGCTCGTCGGGGGCCCCTCGGCGCTGGATCAGTACCTGCTGTCCCATCCGCAATTCCTGTTTGGGCGTACGGCAGAACAGGCCTTGCTGGCTCCAGACAACCCGTTCCTGCTGCAGTCGCACCTCAAGTGTGCCGCCTTCGAGCTGCCAATCGCCGACGACGAGAACTTTTGGGAGACCGCCAACACAACCGAGCTGTTGGAACAGCTGGCACGTGACGAGGGAGTGCTGCGGCGCGTTGAGAGACGCTGGTATTGGATGAGCGGTCGATACCCAGCGCAGGAAGTATCGCTGCGTACGGCAACCTCCGAACCATTCACGGTGATGCAGGCACACACCGGCGAGGCTATCGGCCAGGTCGATAGGTCAAGCGCGCCGATGTTGATTCATCCCGGCGCAGTCTACCTACACGAGGGACAGCCGTACGTGGTGGAGGAATTGGATTGGGAGCAACATGCGGCCAGGGTGCGGCCGACGGAAGCAAAGTACTTCACCGAAGTGAGCCTCTCAGACAAGGTGGAGGTTCTTCGCCAACAAGAGTCTGCACCCACGGAATTCGTTTCTCGGACGCGAGGCGATGTGTGCGTGCGCACCAAAGCGACCAACTTCAAGCGAATCGCCTGGCACACTCACGAGCAACTGGCCACGGTGCCCCTCGATCTACCAGAACAGGAACTGCACACCACCGCGTACTGGCTGCACTTGCACGACGACTTGGTCACAGCCCGGCGGGACGAGGGTGATTGGACCATTGCACCCATCCGTTCCTACGGCCCTAACTGGGGGCTGCAGCGACAGAGAGCGCGTGATCGCGATGGCTACCGCTGCTGTCTCTGTGGCCGCCCCGAACCCTCTGGCCACGAGCATGCCGTGCACCACCTGCAGCCATTCCGCACTTTCGACTACAGGCCAGGTGACAATGCGAACTATATCCAGGCCAATGACCTGCCCAACCTGATCACCCTGTGCCCTGAATGCCACCCGAGGGTAGAGGCCACCACTGCCGTGCAGGGAACCCTCGAGGGGCTGTCCAACCTGCTGGCAGCCCTTGCTCCCCTATACGTGATGTGCGATCCACATGACCTTGGGGTGACATCGGACCTGGACTTTCGAGCGACACGCTCCCCCACGGTGGTGATCTACGACACCGTACCAGGCGGCATAGGGCTCAGCGAGGCATTGTACCAACTACACGATGATTTGTTGCACATGTGCCTGCGGTGGATCAGCGAGTGCCCGTGCGAGGAAGGGTGCCCGGCCTGCGTCGGAGCACCTCCTCAGACCGGCGCGGGGGCGAAGATGCGCGTGAAGCGCTTGCTGGAGATCATCGTGCGTGGCGAGTAGCGCCTCACGCGATCGCGACCAGATCGCAACAGGACGGATTTGCCGAAATCGGGAGGACTTTTCGGCAAATGAAGTTAGCTCGGCTCCAGAACCAGCAACCCCTCCTGGTTGGCCACAATTTCGTCGATTTCGTACAGCATTGGATGATGCTGTACTTTTTGCCAGGGACTGATCATGTCACTGTAATGCTTGTGGAACGGCAGGCCAGACTGGCCTGTGGTATGTTGTGAGCGGGAGTTCTGCCATTCACCAACGTCGAGAATCTGCCGCTGAGACGGTACCGACCTTTGTGAGAAATCACCGCGCTTGTAGCCAGCAGCGTTCACCGTTTCTCCGCCACCCTGTGTCGGCACAGGCCCCCGGTTGAAGATCAGGTGCAGCGGCTTGACGCTGCCCAGCACGTGCTCAAACTTGGCGACGTGCACCTTGCTCCAGGCCCACTGGCTGTCCTTGTTGCCGGGCAGGTCGCCATACCTTCTGCCCCAAAAGTCCATCGTCTCCTGGGCACTGCGACGAATCACGTCGTCCCGATCCTCCACCTCCGCGGTGCGCACGTCGTCAAACCATGGGCTGTCGCGGTCAGCAATGATGTTCAACAGAGCGGTGGTGCGTCCCAAGAATTCACCTTCATCGACACCCGCTGACTGCAGCTCATCACCAAAGGCGTTCACCAGCAAACGCCACAGCATGACCTCCATGATGCCCGCCGCCCCACTCTCGCGCTCCAGTCGGAAATCCCAGTTCTCCAAGAACCTGAAGGCACGCTCCTGCAGCCAGCCTTCGGGACCCAATTCGAGCACGTAGCCTGTCAGTATGGCGTCCAGGATGGAGTAGGTGTCAGCCTGAATGTCGCGAAGGTCGTCCAAGGTGAGTTCGTCCTTGGCTTCCAACAAGTCGGCTATGCGCTGCGCGCGGAAGGGTTCCGCCCACTCGTGGGAGATGAAATAGGGATAGTCGTCCGGAACGACCTTGTTGTTGGCTGTGACCACATAGTGCGTAGCCGGGTTCAGGACAGAGGGCAGCTCTTCGAACGGAATGTAGCCGCTCCATTCGTACTCTCCCGTCCAGCCTGGAACAGGCACCAAACCCTCGCCCTTGGCCCGAATCGGGATCTGACCAGGCATCTGATAGCCGATGTTGCCCTCCACGTCAGCGTACACAAAGTTCTGCGAGGGAGCATGCCAATAGTGCAGCGCTTCACGAAACTCGTCCCAGTTGCGGGCTCGGTCCAGCATGAACACGCTGCGGATCAATTGCTGACCCTCGAGCGCTGTCCAACGGAGTGCTAGCTGCTCGGTCACCTCTGGAACCACAGCGGTCATGAGTGGCCCGTGCCGCGTCAAGCGAACGGTCAACTTCTCAGGCTCAGCGCGGCCTTTGACCTTGATCTCTTCGTTGATGATCGTCATGTCCTCCCAACGGCCCTGGAACTCATACTGGTTGGGGTTTTCGGGATTGACCTTTTCCACATAAAGATCTTGCACGTCTGGTCCGAGATTGGTCACGCCCCAGGCGATATGGCGGTTGTGGCCGATGATCACGCCTGGCGCGCCGGGAAAGGAGAAGCCAACGACATCCAAGTCACCGCCCACGAGGTGATTCTCGTACCAGATGGACGGCATCTGGATGCTGAGATGGATGTCATTGGCGAGCATAGGTCGGCCGGTGGCGGTCATGGACCCGTCCACAACCCAGTTGTTGCTTCCCAGGTGCTGACCATCAATTCCAAGCAGCTCCTTGACCTGCCGATAGCTGTCGAGGAGTGGCGTGTCGACATACGCGTAGCTCTTGGATTCCGGGGGGATGATGAAAGGGCCCTCAGCTGGATAGGGCGGCGCAAGCTCCCATGCCCTATCCTCGCCCAGCCCCGAGATGAGTCTCTGGCGAAGGAGTTCATTCTCCCAGTTGCCGCTCAAGCTCATGCACATCACTTTGGCCCAGGCCACGCTGTCCACAGGCGCCCAGGGCTCGGGCGTCAAGCCAAGCAGGGTGAACTCGAGGGGCAGCCGATCTTGATGGGTGAAGATGAAAGCGTTCACTCCATCCGCATATGCCTGCAGTGCAGCGACGACTTCTGCGGGCAGGACTTGGAGATCTGCTTGGGCCGCGCGGTACAGGCCAATGGTGCGCAGGAAGCGATCCTGCTTCAGCGCTGCCTCACCCAGCACCTCCGACAGCCGCCCCGCCCCTATTCGACGATTGAACTCCATGTGCCAGAGCCGATCTTGGGCGTGCACATAGCCCTGGGCGAACAGGACATCATGCTCGTTCGCGGCGTAGATGTGCGGCACCCCCCACTTGTCGCGGTAGATCTCGACACGGTCCTGCAGGCCCGCTGCGCGCAAGGTGCCATTGATCTGAGGGAAGGTGCGGCGGACCATCAGGTAGGCGATGCCGCCACCGACCAGGACAAGTACCATTGTCATGACCAGGATGCCCAACAGCACCTTGCGCAGGATTCGCAATTCCATCTCCTCTCTATGCCACAGCTATGCGGGCTATCGTCCGCTGGTCACCCGGATGCGCTTGGCGGCAACTGCCTCCAGACAGTGTGTCATCCGCGGAGCACCATCTGCCAAGTGCTCCGGCTCCCAGCGCAGACATGACATCCCCTCATGCGGGAAGCCGGTCTGTTGTACTACTCACTGGAAGGCTCAGGAAGCTCCATGCCAAAGACCTCGACCAGCAGGGCCTGAAGTCGCTGAAAGAAGGTCTCAACCTTCCGTGCGTGCTTCTGAACTTGCTCGACATCCAGCTGCAAGCCACCCACTCGCTCATCCAGTGCGTCGGCGCGCTGGTTGAGTTGACGCACAGCGGCTCCCATTTCGCCTACGGTGTCCTCCACCGCATCCATACGGGCCGGCAATCCTTCCAGCACCTGCAGCCGGCCGTCCAGATCAGCAACCGCGTTCTCTAGGTCGTCCACCGTAGTGGCAAGCGACTGAGTTCGGCCGGCCATCTCCAGGAACGCGGGAGCCTGGCGCAGGCTGAGCGAGCCGTTGATCGCGTATAGGATGAGCAGTGTACAGATTACACCCAGCAAGCCCCCGAGCAGCGCTGACCATATCCAAGACGGTCCGACTCCTCGGTAGCGCTCCAGCAGAGCCGCGGCTGGAGTCGGAGCTGGCACCTCGCCCCGTTCGGCGGCAACCGCCTCCTCTGGCACTGCCGGCTCGGGCTCTGGAGCGACCTCTTCTGGTCCCACCTCTCCCTCTTCCTGGCTCTCAACCCCCACCGAAACGGAAGTAAGTTCCTCTTCCATCTCGCGCGGGGGAGGCGCAACCGTCAGCCAGTCCGATACGCGTTCATAGAGCACGTCGCCCACACCAGAGACAGCAGTAATCCCCTCGGTGGAGCGAAAAGCTCCGTGCACCTCCCGGTGCTCGACGATACGCCGAGCTAGCTTTGGCCCGATTCCTGGGATTGCTTCCAGCTCTTCTGCGGTGGCGCGGTTGAGATCGACCTTGAGTCCTCCAACTTCCTCAGCAGTTCCTTCCTCAAGCATCTCGTCGTCCATTGGCACCTCCTTCTTCTCATTCTCAGGCATCACCAGTCGCAGAGGACCTTGTTTCTGCCTCTTGCTGGCAGTCAGGGCAGAAACCAAAGAGCCCAACGTGGTCCATGCTGGCAACGAAATGGTAGTGCGTCCGCACTGCCTCACGCAACGGATCCAAGAACGAGTCCGGCAGGTCGACGATGCGCCGACAGTTCACACAGACCAGGTGGTGATGGTGGTGATCCTCGATGTACTCGTAGACACGACTGCCTCCGCCCAAGTCGGTCTCGGCAACTAGGCCCTCTTCGGCCAGCCACTGCAGGTTGCGATACACTGTGGGTACAGTGAGTGTGGGATACTGAGGTGTGAGGCATTCCAGCACCTCGTTCACTGTCATATGCCCTGGACCAGCCTTGATCACTTCCAGGACAGCTAACCGCTGTGGCGTGAGACGATATCCCTTCTGGCGCAGGCGCCGTGCCGTCTCAAGATGATGACCCATAGTAGCACTCCTGTCTGCAGGTCGATTCGCACACCCATTCTAGACTCGGCCAGGAAGGTGGTCAAGTCAAAGCCGGGAATCCGCCCGCGCGGTCGAGCGCTCATGCCGCGAGCGGAGACCAGCGCCGCAGGAAGCGCCATGGCTGGGAGCAATGTCCGCCGGGCGCACAGACGATTCTGCTCGCCAATAGGTCGGCCGACTCTGGGCTGCCGGCATCCCTTGAACCGCCCCTGTCAGAGGCAGGTACAGTCTTAGGACCGGTTGCAGTCGCAGGCCTCAGCCACCACCTCAATCTCCACCCGCGCCCCAAGAGGTAGGGCAGCGACCTGCACTGCGGAGCGCGCAGGAGGATTTTTGGTGAAGAACTCGGCGTACACTTCGTTCATCTGCCCATACTCCTGGATATCCTGCAGGAAGACGGTCGCTTTGACGACGTGCTCCATGCAGGAGCCAGCTGCATCCAGAATGTCACTGATGTTCTGCAAGGCTTGGCGAGTCTGGCTACGGATGTCAGGCCCAGCAAAGTGCTTTGTCCCAGGTACGAGACCCACCTGTCCGGCGGTGAAGACCAGCTCTCCAACCCGCACGGCCTGGGAATAGGGCCCAACCGCAGCGAGGGCCTCTTCCGTAGCAATCACTTCTTTGTCCATTGTGCCTCCTGCAACGTCCTCATAATAGGCCTGCACCAGAGTATAGCCGATGTTGGTAGGCAGAGCAAGCACTTGCACGATTCGAACGTTGAGCCGCAGAGAATGCGCTGTCTCCGCCGCGCCTGCCGCCCTGTCGTTGCGCCGAGCCCGGTTCTCCCTGGAGCTGGGAGCTGGCTGCCCACCCCTTCTCCAGGGGCCAAACACGGCACTATCCGCAGAATTCCAAAAGCGGAGCCGAGAATCTTCGGCTCCGCTTTGCCAGTCTGCCACCGCGGTTGGCCTTGGTGACGCGCATCGTCTCGCGGCTCGAGCGGGTGGTTCAGGACGGTCCCGGACGCGCCTGTCGCCTGCCGCGCAGTGTGAGAGTGCCTAGGATGACGGTGATGGGTAGGCTCCCGGGGTCGGGCTTTCCGAGGGAAGCGCAGGATAGGCCTCAGGAGTTAGGCTTGCTGGAGGAGGCGGAGGATATGGCTCCGTTGTCCCCTCAGGGGTCTCGGTAGG
>JBFEPU010000163.1:0-6540 GCA_041549915.1 Anaerolineae bacterium
CCGCTACGAGTGAGTTTACACTGCGCGCACACTGGCTGTCGTCTGTGACAGCCACCCTAGACGAGGAACGTCCATGACTTTTGTCGCAAAACTGAGATCTATCTTCCGGCCAGACCGCACGGCACGCAGCAGTCTGTGGCTCGATGCCCTGCAGCGCTTGGTGAGGAACAAACTGGCCATCACAGGCATGGTGATCATGGGCATATTCCTGTTCACCGCCATCTTTGCCCCTGTGCTGGCGCCCTACGACCCCATTGCGCAGGAACTCGTGCTGCGGCGCAGACCGCCTTCGCAGGAGCACCCTCTGGGCCGCGACGATCTCGGAAGGGACATCCTCAGCCGCATCATCTTTGGCGCACGCCTTTCGCTGCAAGTCGGCGTGCTGTCGGTTGGATTCGCCATCGTCATCGGCGCGATCGTCGGCGCTGCCGCCAGTTTTGCAAGCGGCTGGGTGGACAGCATCGTCATGCGGCTGATGGACATCATGCTGGCCTTCCCCGCGCTGCTGCTGGCTCTAGCCATCGTCACCATCCTCGGACCAGGCTTGCTGAATATGCTGTATGCCATCGGCATCGTCTCCATCCCTGCCTATGCGCGCATCGTGCGCGCCTCGGTGCTGTCGGTGAAGGAGCAGGACTATGTCTTGGCAGCGCGTGCAGTCGGCGTGCCTCCGCTGCGCATGCTGTTCCGCAACGTCCTCCCGAACGCCCTCACCCCGATCATCGTTCAGGGCACCCTGGGTATCGGTACCGCCATCCTCGACGCAGCTGGGTTGAGTTTCCTGGGCCTTGGTGCACAGCCTCCCACACCGGAATGGGGAGCCATGCTGGGACAGGGGCGCTACGCCGTTTTCACCGCGCCCCACATCGTGCTTTTCCCTGGCCTGGCAATCATGGCGACCGTGTTAGGCTTCAACCTCCTGGGTGACGGCTTGCGCGACGCCCTGGATCGCAGACTCAGGACCTAGTCCTGAGCAGGCCCGTTCCTACGCAACAAGTCCCCAATACTCGCAAGGTTTGTCTCCATGCAGAGACTCCCCTTGTGTTCTGTTCCCCACTTCATCTCTGAGCTTTCACTGCTGGTCAAGGCCTGCGCCTGCCACCCTGTCCGTGACCGGAGAGCGCTCTTTTAAGTTACGGATGGAGAACCTCGGCGGTCTGGCGAAAGCACACATGAGAAACCTCGCGGGCTGGTGTGACGGCACACGGACAAACAACCGCAACGGCGATGCATCTTGCTAAAACGAATAGCCGCGGATATAATGCTGGGCATATGGCCATCTTGTGGGTAATCCTGCTTCTCCTCACTGCCGAATCCTCGCTGCGCATGTATCACCAGCGCAGGCTGAGGATCATTTTACCCTCGGAGCTGCGCACAGAGAGCCGGGAACTGACCTGGAATGACATCAAGGGCAAGTACCGCATCGTCTGCTTTGGGGATTCCATCACCTATGGCGAGCATCTCCCCTACGCGCAGGCTTACCCAGCCGTGCTGGAGGACTTGATCAGGCAGAGGCATCCCGATCTTGACGTCGTGGTGATCAACTCCGGCATTCGCGGGCATACCTCTGTGCAGGGCCTGGCTCGGCTCCAACGCGACGTGCTGTGGTACAAACCGCACATCGTCCTCTCAGCCTTTGGAGTGAACGATGGCAACTTGGGATACTGGCCGCTGGATCCCATCCGTGAGCGCCGGGTTTGCGGGGATTCCAGCCTGGAGGGGCGCGTGCTGCCCCTGTTGCGTCGCAGCCACCTGTGGCTGACGTTGCACGCGCGTACGCGCCGTTTGCTGCGCCGACTGGGCTGGCGGGGCCGGTCGATGCAGGTCAGGAGGGAGGGCCAGCCAACGCCGCGCGTATCCCGCCGCGGGTTCGAAATCGCCCAGACACAGCTGGCGAGTCAGATTCGAAACAACGGCTTTCCCTCGCTGTTTGTAATGACAACTACGCCTGTCACCGCGGCTTTTCGTGCCGACCTTGGTTCGACAAATCGCCAGCGGCAGCTGGCCCTCTATGACGAATACAACCGCGTGATCCGAGAGGTGGCAGACCGGCATGGAGCCCATCTGCTGGATTTATGGGCCATCTTCATGGATCGCGCGCAGACAGAGCTGAACTCGCTTGTGTTTGAGGACGGGGTACATCTGACGGCTGCTGGTGAGGAGCTTGTAGCTGCCAGCATTCTGCAGGCCCTGGAGGAGAATGGCTTGCCCGGAAGCCACGCGTAGCGCCAGTGATGACGTCTTGAGGGGGCTCTCCTCGGACGATAATGCGCCGACGTGGAGCACGGGTGAGCACAGCGCACCTTCCACTGCATGTCCAGGCGCTTCCAGCACCGAAATCCTGGAGGTGTTTGCCCCCAGGCCTGACACATGCGCTGTATGGTCTCCCGAGGACAGAGTGGCCCTCGACGCACAAGTTGGGGCCTCCCACGCCGGCAGGCGGGCTGCGCGGGGTCTTGACCAGAGGTTGAGAGACGATTGAGGCAAGGACGGAGGCACTAGGGAGCAAAGGGTGATGACGAAGTACATCTTTGTCACCGGCGGTGTGATCAGCTCCATAGGCAAGGGCGTGACGGCGGCCTCGATCGCGCGACTGGTCAAGAGCCGGGGAGTGCGCGTTTCCATCCAGAAGCTCGATCCTTACATCAACGTTGATCCAGGCACATTGAGCCCCTACCAGCATGGAGAGGTATTCGTCCTCGAGGACGGCAGCGAGACGGACCTTGATCTTGGACACTATGAGCGCTTTATCGACCAGAACCTGACTGCCGAAAGCAATGTGACCACCGGTCAGGTCTATTCGGAGGTGATCGCCAAGGAGCGTCGCGGGGATTACCTGGGAGGGACCATCCAGGTCATCCCGCACATCACCAACGAGATCAAACGCCGCATCGCCCGCGTCGCCACCTCTCATCTGTCCAGTGAGGGTGCGGGAAGCGAGGCCGACGTGGTGATCGTTGAAGTCGGAGGCACAGTCGGTGACATTGAGGGCCTCCCGTTTCTGGAAGCGATTCGCCAGATGCGCAAGGACGTCGGGCGGGAGAATGTGCTGTATGTCCACCTCACCTATGTGCCGTACCTTCGGACCACGGGTGAACTGAAGAGCAAGCCGACGCAGCACTCTGTGATCCAGTTGCGCAGCGTGGGCATCCAGCCAGATGTCATCATCTGTCGTTCTGATCAGCCGGTCGACGAGCCGTTGAAAGACAAGATTGCCCTTTTCTGCGACGTCGAGAAGCGCGCTGTCATTCCCCTGGTCACTGCCGACAGCATCTACCAAGTGCCCCTGATGTTGGAAGAGGCAGGCCTCGGTGAGTTCATCAGCGAGCGATTGTCGTTGCCTTCAGTCGAGCCAGATCTGGAACCGTGGCGGCAGTTGGTGGCCGCCATCAGCCGCCCCAATCCAGACCTGCGGATCGGCATCGTGGGCAAGTACATCGCTCTGCTGGATGCCTACATGAGTGTTCGCGAAGCCCTGTTCCATGCCGCGCTAGCGCGCGGACACCGACTGCAGATCGAGTGGGTCCATTCGGAGGAGCTGGAAAAGGGCCGCGGGCTGGACAAGCTGGAAAACGTGGCCGGCGTGGTTGTACCAGGCGGCTTTGGCTACCGAGGCATTGAAGGCAAGATCATCGCCGCCCGGTATGCCCGGCAGCACAGGAAACCCTACCTGGGGCTGTGTCTGGGTTTGCAGGTTCTGGTCATCGAACTGGCCCGACATGCGCTGGATAGCGACGAACCCAACAGCACGGAGTTTGATCCCTCTACTAGGCACCCTGTCATTGCCCTGATGCCGGACCAGCAGGCGATCTCAGACATGGGCGGCACGATGCGTCTTGGCATCTATCCCTGCAACCTGGTGCCTGGTACCAAGGCGGCGGCTGCATACGGCGAGCAACTGGTTCACGAACGACACCGCCACCGTTTCGAGGTGAACAACCAGTATCGAGACGTGCTGGCCAGCGCTGGAATGGTCTTCAGTGGACTCTCGCCAGATGAACGCTTGGTGGAGATTGTGGAATTGCGGGATCATCCGTGGATGGTGGGCTGTCAGTTTCACCCAGAATTCAAGTCCAGGCCAGGCAAGCCGCATCCGCTGTTCGACGGTTTTGTGAGGGCAGCGCTGGAGCTTTCTGGAGAACAGCAAGCAGCACAGAGGTGATGAGCAGGCGCTGAGGAATGGCCACCGGCTTGTTGCAGCCCTCGCTCGGCGCTCAGAACTCGTCTATGAAGGAGGGAGGATGGACATATTCCTTGACACCGCCAAGATTGAGGAAATCCGCGAGGCGGTCGAAATGGGTCTCATCAGTGGGGTGACCACCAATCCCAGCCTGATGATGAAGGCAGGTCGTGCAGACTACAAGGAGGCAACCCGCGAAATCTGCTACATGGTGCAGAGCCGCATCAGCACTGAAGTCGTGAGCACCGAGGCGCAGGGCATGCTGGCTGAGGCCAAGGAGATCGCAACATGGTCGCCGCATGTGGTGGTCAAGATCCCCACCACGGCCGCAGGCCTGAAAGCCATGAAGCTGATCAGCGAAGAGGAAGTGGATCTTGAGCGACTGTGTCAGGGGTGCGCCTGGTCTGGCAAATGTGACACTCCTGTCGAGGAGGCACGCGAGCTGGCCGATCTCTGGGGGATTCGCATCAATGCCACACTGATCTTCTCCACCAATCAGGCCCTGTTCGCTGCGACTGCCGGCGCAAGCTTCGTGTCTCCGTTTGTTGGCAGGCTTGACGACGTGGGCCACGATGGAATGCAGACAGTTTCAGACATCGTTCAGGTTTTCGACACCTACGGCATCGATGCGCAGGTCATTGCCGCCAGCATCCGCCATGCTCTGCACATCACCCAGGCCGCGTTGGTTGGCGCCGATATCGCCACCGTCCCATACGATGTGCTGCAGCAGGCACTGAAGCACCCGCTGACCGACATTGGCGTGGAACGTTTCGCGGCAGACTGGGCCAAGGTATCCGAGTAGTCACACCGTAGAGTGGTCAAACGGTCATGCTCGCTCAGATGACCAGTTGACCATGAGACCAGGGGCCAACACACTTCCACACCAGCCGACCAACAGATGTGTCGACCAAAATACATACTCCAAAGGAGGAGAAACAGATGGAACTAGATCGAGTGTCTGTGGCGATGGAGAAGGCAGGTATTCCTGGCCGCGATGCCTTTGACCTGCCGACCAGCACCAAGCGCTTCCCGGACGGAGCCTGGTACCGGATTGAGATCTCCGGTGTGGAAAGACCTGCTGTCCTGGAAGCGCTTATTGACGAGTCAGAGAAACGCAAGATCCCTGTCCATCGGGCCATTTCCGTGGTGATGGGCGCTACCCTGTTGGACAAAGCGGAGCTGAAGGACTTTGCCCAGATGGCCGCCGACGCCAAGATCGAAGTGATCCTTACCCCAGGCCCGCGTGCCTCCTGGGATGTAGGTCGGCAGCTCGTCACACCTGAGGGCGCCTTCTCCGGCTTGCGCTTCCGTGGGTCCGACCAGCTGCGCCAGGTCATCGCCGACATCATGCGCTCCATAGAATTGGGCTTCCGCGGGTTCCTGGTCATTGACGAAGGGCTGCTTTGGCTGCTCAACGAGATGAAGAAGAACGGAGATATGCCGGAGGATGTGGTCTTCAAGGTGTCCATCTACGCCGGTCATGCCAACCCCGCCGGCTGTAGGGTCCTCGAGTCTCTGGGTGCAGCATCCGCAAACCCTGTGGCCGACCTCTCCCTGCCCCGATTCGCTGCCATCCGCCGGGCCATCGACATCCCCTTGGATATACACATCATCCTGACTGACTCCTTTGGCGGCTACATCCGCATCTATGATGGCCCGGAGATGGCTCGCACTTGCGCCCCGTGTTATTTCAAGATCGAGCCGGGCCCGGGATGTGCAGCAGGACCAGGAGCTCTCTACAAGCCATGGGTGAGCACCCAGATGCTGGCTGACTGGGCTCGTGAGAAGGTAAAGTACGCTCAGATCATCCACGAGTTGATACAGGAGAACTTCCCCGAAGCCAAGCTCTCCGGCATCGGGCCAGCGGACTTGGCCCTTCCCAAGCCCTGAGGCGATGCAGACAGCCTTCCACGAGCATAGAGCACAAGGAGAGCACAGATGAAAGGCGGCACTTTCAAACCGCAAGGGGTGTCTCCTGCCTTGGTGACGCCATTCACCAAAGATGAGGAAGTGGACGAAGTGGCACTACGGGCCTTGGTGCGCTTCGTGCTGCCTCATGTGGATGGGGTCGTGCCCTGCGGCACAACGGGCGAGTTCATCTACCTCACACCAGAGGAACAGCGGCAAGTGATCGAAATCGTGGTGGACGAGGTGGAAGGCCGTGTCCCAGTGATCGCAGGTACGAGCGCGGCTTCAACAGGGGAGGCTGTCCAACTGGCCCGCGCAGCCCAGGGTGCAGGGGCAGATGCCTGCCTGGTGGTCACGCCATTCTTCCTGCATCCCTCTGACAAGGGCATTTACCAGCATTTCTACCAAGTGGCGAGTGCGGTAGACCTGCCCATCATTCTGTACAACATACC
>JBFEPU010000164.1:0-6534 GCA_041549915.1 Anaerolineae bacterium
AGCCGAGCCCGGCCTAGCCAAGTGGGCGGACCTGACACCTTGCGTTGGGGTGAAGAAGAAAAGCAGCGCCCTCCAAAGGGGCCATCGCGGTCCAGCGCGACGCGCAGTGGCTGCAACATTATCAAGGAAGCACCACATGGGACAGAATGCAGCAGCCAGTTCCCTTTCTAGGCACGACAGACGCACCCGTCTCCACCTGGGCTTAGTGGCTTTGTGCGATCAACCGGTCATGCGGAGGTAGCAAGGGTCGGACATGCTGCACGCTCAGCTGGTCTGAGGTCGGGGGTTAGCTGCGGGTTCCTCGCACCTCTGTGGCGAGGGACAGCATCTGACAGCATCGTTCAGTCGAGCTTCACGGGCAGCCAGTGGTCCCCTGCCCACTCCACCACAAGGACAGGGCGCCCACCACGCCGCGCGGGGCGCAGCTTGTCGCTATGCACCAGACCCTCAGTCACTGGGTGTCCATCGAGCGTCTGCACGGCGGAGATGCCCGCTGCCAGCAGCTCGGAGACCGACCTCAAGCCCAACAACTCACGCGACCGCCCCACAAGAGGATACCGTCCGTCGTCCCCGCCCGCAGCGAGGCCCACGGCAGCCAACGCGCCGATTACTCCGCTCTCATCCCCGCCCAGACCCAGTAGCAGAATGCCGTGGGCCGCGGCCAACGATCGGGCCTCTTCCTGCCTGACCAGCTGGCGCTTGACCCGGTAGCCGAAAGAGGTCACAGCCGTGGGAACCTGCTGGGCCACACACAGGCCAGGGTCACTGCCTGGCTGGTATGCCTCAATCATCAGCGCACGCACGCGCGTTGCCAGGAGCTCTGGCTGCACATCTCCATTCACATTCAGCAGGATAGCAGCGCTGCTGTTGTTCTTGGTACAGCGCACACGCGGGTCTTTCAGCAGCTGGTGGCGAGTTACGCCGATCACCGGATGGTCCACCGCCAACGCCACCGCAATCTCCCGGGCCACATGACCTGTGCCGCGTGATTCCAGGCTATCTGTATCGTCCAGACCGATAAAAAACACTTGACCAACCTCAATGATCACTGCATAATGATTCTGGGTGCGCACCCACCCTGAAAACTGGAACGAACCCCAATCAAGTCTCTCTTGCTTGCAGGCTACAGAAAGGAGCCCTGTGATGGCAAAGATCTTTGTACGGGAGCGGCGGCATGTCGGAGAAGGCGCAGGCCAGCCGCGTTTCGCCGTCGTTGCAGTTCACGGATCCGAGCTTACAATGCACAGAAACTTCCTCCGCCGGGCGGAACTTGAAGAGATCGCGCAGGAGACTGGCGCAAACGTTATCTACCTGCCGCGCGGCGATCATGCGGGCGAGAAAGAGCCCAGGACTGGGAGAAGGCGCCATCGTCGTGTTCAGCCAGAGCACTGATCGCCGTCTCGAACGCCCTTCCGACCTTCGAGATCGCACAGACGGCCCGACGGTAGGCACTACAAGCTGAACACTAGTCGCGGCGGTAGATGCGCGTACCGGGATTCTCTCCGGCCAATGCGCGGGTCAGGTTGCCCGGTTCTCGCCCATTGACAATGCATACCTCCCGCACCGTTCGCCCATGGGCCAACTCTCGGAGCATCGCCCGCTCCACCGCCAAGTCAGGCAGGTCCATCGCCAACAGCTCACTGACCTCAATCTCGCCAATAAAGTCCGCCGTGGGATCCTTCTTTGGGTCGGCGCTGAACAGCCCCCTCTCATCCTTCACCAGAATACAGCGCTTGGCCCCCAATACCTCCGCCGTAAGATAGGCCCCGCTATCGGTGCGATGAGGTGGTATGCGGCCACGCTCCGCTGGCTCCTCCCACAGACCATAGGGCGGCATGGCGTGCATCACTGGAATCACGCCTAACGCCAGATAGGCCGGCAACTGCAACAGCTCATCATGCCCGATCTTAACGCCGCCATGGGGCGCCAGCAGGATTGAGATCATGAGCGCGTTCTGCTCGCTGATGCTCGAACCCAACTTGGCCAACACCCCGGTAGGCATCCCCAGGTCCAACGCAACGGCATAGGCATGGCGGCTGCGCGTGCCCCCACCAGTGACAATCAGCACCTGGTGTTGCTGCTGAGCAGCGATGATCTCATCAAGAAGAGGCATCACCACCTTGCTTCCGCGGTCGATGATGCTCTGCCCACCCAACTTGATCACATTGAGCTCTGGCAGCGGGCGGAAGACCTGCTCAATCTCAGTGCCCTCTAACAGCGACCGGTCCATCAACGACTCGGCCATGAGGTCGGTATCAATGTGCAGCCGACCGCTTTCATCGCGTACCAATCGCATTTGATACCCCTTTGTTGCTCAGTTGACCGTCCATTCTGGTCACGGCTTGTACTCGTGTCGCCTATCGGCTCCGTGGACGCCTTTGAGAATCTCGATCCCATGGGGGAGAGCCGGCAGCATGACCTCCAGCCCTTCCCGCACGGCCTTGGGGCTGCCTGGCAGGTTGACGATCAGCGTCTGTCCCCGGATACCGGCTGTGGCTCGCGAGAGCATTGCGTGGGGCGTCTTCTTGATCCCCTCCAGCCGCATGGCCTCCGCCAGACCTGGCGCTTCCCTTTCGATGATTGCTAGCGTCGCTTCGGGTGTCACGTCACGTAGAGCAAATCCGGTCCCTCCGGTGGTGAGGATCAGGTCTAGCCCTTGCTCATCACTCCACGATACAAGGGTCTCCTGTATCAGGTCACGCTCATCCGGCACCACGGCCTGTCTCTTGACCTGCCCTCCCAGTTCGTCCGTCACCCATTGGCCAATCAAAGGGCTGCTTACATCCTCTGCTTCGCCCCGATAGCAGCGATCGCTGACCGTCAGAATGCCAACCGAAATCGCCATCGTACCCCCTCAAGGATTGTTGCCGGTGAGTTGATCGTGTTGGGAGGCAATTGCCATTGCCTCTTGACAAGAGGCAACTCTGACCACGCCGTCATGGTCACTCCCAATCCAGCATCATCACCGTCACGCGGCTGCCGGCAGGGACGTGGCTCCAGTCTTCAGGTATGATCGCCAAGCCGTTCGCCAGCACCATCGAGCTCAGGATGCCTGACCCCTGGTCCCCCGTGAGATAGGCACGGTACTCGCCTTCTTCTAGCTCCACCTGCACGCGCCAGAAATGGCGGCGTTCGTCCTTGCGCTTGACCTCATTCATCAGGGTCGCTTCGACAGTGGGCCTCTGCCACTTCTCCCAGCCCAGCATCTTGAATATCGCTGGTCTGGCAAAGAGCTCGAAGGAGACCATGGCCGACACCGGGTTGCCGGGCAGCCCCAACAGGGGCACGCCATCGATCTGCCCGAAGGCGAAAGGCTTGCCGGGCTTCATCCGCACGCGCCAAAAGCTCATATCCCCCTCTGCGGCCAGAACCTCCTTGACCACGTCAAAGTCGCCAACAGAGACCCCACCGGAGCTGAGAAAGAGGTCCACATTTTGCGCCAGCCCAGTCCGCAGCTTCTGCGTCAAGTCCTCAGTCTGGTCACGAGCTATGCCGAGCACGACTGGAACGCCGCCGCACTTGATGACCTGGGCAGCATTGGAATAACTGTTCGAATTGCGGATCTTCCCCGGTGCCAATGGCACATCAATGTCCACCACCTCGTCGCCGGTAGCCAGGATAGCCACTCGCGGGCGCCGAGTCACGAGAACTTCCTTGCGGCCCAGAGTGGCCAGCATGCCGACCTCTTGCGGCCTGATGCGGCTCCCCCGGTGCAAGACAAGCGCATCCTTGCGCACGTCCTCGCCCGCGTAGCGCACATTCTTGCCAACTGGAACCTCGGTCAGAATGTCTACCCACTCACCCCCCTGCTCCGTATCTTCGAAGCGGACCACCGCATCCGCTCCTGGCGGGACCGGAGCACCGGTCATGATGCGAATGGCTGTGCTGGGCGTCACGCTCGTTTCTGTGACATACCCGGCTGCCAGATCGCCAATCACCCGCAACCGCCTTGGCGATGCCGGACCTGCTGCTTTCGTATCCTGGGCCAGCACAGCATACCCATCCATGGCCGAGTTGGCGTGCGGCGGGATGTCCACGTCCGCATGGACATCCTCAGCCAAGACCCGCCCCAGCGTCTCGAGTATCGGCACTCGTTCTGCTTCAAGAGTGTGAAAAAAGCCAAGCACTCGCTCCAGTGCTTCCTCCACGCTCAACATTGGATACAACCCCTTGTTCATTCTTCACTCCTCCACTTTGCGCCACCGTCGGCCCACACCTCTTTCTTCCAGATAGGCACGATTTCCTTCAGGCGATCGATGGCATAACGAACGGCACCAAAGGTCTCCTGTCGGTGTGCAGCCGAGAGCGCGATGACCACACTGCGCTCCCCAATCTCCAGCCGACCCAGGCGATGAACGATGGCCACTTCACGGATCGTCTTCCAGCGTTCGCGGATCTCGTCGCCGATCTGGCGGAGGGTCTGCTCAGCCATTTCCGGGTAAGCCTCGTACTCCAGGTAGCTCACCTCTCGACCATCGGTCACACCTCGCACCACACCCACAAAGGCGCTCACGGCACCAACCCCTGGGTCGGCGAGCCGGCCCACCACCTCATCCACTGACAGCTCAGCGCTTGTCACCTCAAACAACTTCGCCCGTTCAGCATCCCTCCCATCATTTGCTGTCATTGATCACCCTATCCTCCACCCACCGGAGGCAGACAAGCCACCTCGTCGCCCTGTCGAAGTGTGGTCTGCAGATCCACGTACTTCCGATTCACGGCCACATTGATGTAGGAGACGTAGCGGCTCAGAACGGGATGCTCTTGCGTCAACAAGTTCAGCAAATCCTGTACCGTTGCTCCGGGCGGCAGCTCCTGCTCGATCTCTGTCTTGCCCACCGCCTCACGCAGGGCGGCAAAGAACTTGACGGTGACTTTCATTGATCTTCCTCTAGGCTGATGTCCCCGCTCTTGCCCCCGCTCTTGCGCACCAGGCGAATGTTCTCTATGCGCATCGTTCTCTCTACAGCTTTGGTCATGTCGTAGATCGTCAGGGCAGCGACGCTGGCAGCGGTGAGCGCCTCCATCTCCACGCCCGTCTTACCACGACTGTGCACCGTAGCAATGATCTCAATCCGCGATGCTCCTTCGTCAATCCGAAACTGCACGTCCACTCTGGTCAGGAGCAGAGGATGGCAAAGCGGGATGAGGTCAGGGACCCGCTTGGCGGCCAGGATCCCCGCCACCTGAGCCACGGCCAACACGTCTCCTTTGGGCATTCCCCTGTTGGCAATCAGTCGCAGCGTCTCCGGGCTCATCGCTACCTCGGCCTTGGCGACGGCCACGCGTTTGGTATCGGGCTTGCCGCCCACGTCCACCATCCTGGCGCGACCCTGATTGTCTATGTGACTCAGCCCCACATGAACCTCCAGTCGAACGTGCAATCGAGCAACAGGAGTCAGCCGCCGATCTGAGACATGACCCGCTTCTCGGGTCCCTGGCACCTGTCGAGGTTGTGCTGGAGCGGCTTGTTCTCTATGGCCTGCAGAATCAGCTCTCTGACCTGCGCCACACTTGCCCCGTGGCGCAGTGGCGTGCGCAGATCAATCTCCCCATCTGAAAGCAGGCAGGGCCGCAGCTGCCCATCTGCAGTGAGGCGCAAGCGGTTGCAGTGAAAGCAGAAATGCTCGCTGACGGGAGTGATAAACCCAATGCTGCCATCGGCCTGTGGTACACGATAGTAGCGGGCTGGACCGCCTTCGTTGCTGGCCTCCACCGGATGTAGTGCACCCAACTCCGCCTCGATCGCCCGTCGGATCTCCTCTGCCGTCACGACTCTGTCTAGCCACGCCCGCTCGGCGCACTGGCCCTGCCCAATCGGCATCCATTCGATAAAGCGCACGTTCCATCCTTCTTCGACTGCAGTGCGAGCGAAATCAACCACCTCATCATCGTTCATACCGCGGATGACCACGGTGTTGATCTTGACCGGCTCCAAGCCGGCCCGATGAGCCGCTTCGATTCCCTCCAGAACATCCTCAATCCGCCCCAGACGTGTTATGCGCCGGAAGCGTTCCGCTCGCAGCGTGTCCAGGCTTACGTTCACCCGCCGCAACCCTGCTTGGGCCAGGGCCTCGGCGTAGCGTGACAGCAGAACACCGTTTGTGGTCATCGCAAGGTCGTCAACGCCCGCGACACGCGACAACCTGCGGACCAGATCCACGATGCCGAGCCGCACCAGAGGCTCCCCACCTGTCAACCTCACTTTGCTGATACCCAACTCGGCGACTGCGCGCACAACAGTCTCGATCTCTTCGTAGCGCAAGATCTCCTGGCTGG
Organism: Anaerolineae bacterium; assembly: GCA_041549915.1. Classification (GTDB taxonomy): domain Bacteria; phylum Chloroflexota; class Anaerolineae; order UBA2200; family UBA2200; genus JBFEPU01. The sequence continues at coordinate 6,280 of JBFEPU010000164.1, forward strand.
GACGCCAAGGGACACCATCCGGCGGCATGCAGTATGTGCATCGCAGATTGCAGCGATCGGTCACGGAGACTCGCAGGTAGTTGATTGGCCGGCTGTACGCATCCAAATGAGTCACTCACCACCTCCGCCGGCTTCTGCACTTGATTCACACACAGAAAAGCCGGAGTCCCTTCGAAAGGAGGGGACTCCGGCACCTAGGACATCCATCGCCCGTTCTCCTTTCCGAACACGGGAGGTGCAGCCGTTTCCAGCTGC
>JBFEPU010000165.1:0-6498 GCA_041549915.1 Anaerolineae bacterium
CCGGTCACGCTGCTCGAATTCTCAGAGGTCCAATGACCATTCTGTGCCCGTCACACACTGGAGACGGGCCCGCTTCTGTATGAAGCGTATGTTGCCACTGGCAAAGTCAGGCATGTCTTTCGCCACTACTTGGTCCATCCGGAGGCACAAACGTCAGCGGAAGCGTCCATCTGTGCCGGAAAGCAGGGCGCTGAGGCCTTCTGGGCTATGCACGAGATTCTCTTCGAGAGAGTGCAGGAGTGGGGTGGCGCAGAGAATGAGCTCGAGCTGTTCGAGCAGTACGCGGATGAACTGGGCCTCGACACGGATGCCTTTGCGGCCTGCCTGCTGGCGGGAGAGATGGGACCCCAAGTCCTGGCAGACACAGAACTGGGGCGATCGATGGGCGTTGGAGGCACACCTGCCTTCTTCGTCAACGATTGGTTCATCTCCGGCGCGCAGGACTATCAGGTTTTTCAAGACACCATCGAGCGAGCTCTTCGTGGAGAGCATCCTCCGCCTACACCTACGCCGCTTCCCGAGGGGGCAACGGCCTTTGATCCCAATCCCGAGCGGCCCGGCTACACGTACGGCGGCGATGCCACACGAGGATCACCGGATGCGGAGCTTCTCCTGCTACAATTCGTGGACTTTGCTTCGGGAGCCAATCGTGAGTTCTTCGTGGGAACCGGAGCGCAGCTGGAGAAAGACTATGTCGAACCAGGCAAGGTGCGGCTCCTTGTGAAGCACTTTCCCGCAGACGGCGTGGCCGCGGCAGCGAAAGCTGCTGAAGCGGCCGAGTGCGCAGGCAATCAGGACGCCTTTTGGGCCATGTACGACTTGCTCTTCGAGAGACAGGCAGAATGGAGCGCATCGGCTGATGTCTCGGCAGCCTTTGCCGAATACGCTGCGGAGCTGGATCTCGACGTTGAGCTTTTCGCGGCCTGCCTGGATGAGGGCCAAACGGCCGACAAAGTGGCGCAGGACGTCGCCATTGCCACGCGCAACCAGTTGGGACCTGCTCCACAGTTCGTCGTCTTCTTTGGAGATCAGGCCGGAATCGTGGACCTCGAGAACCTGCTCGATGTGTTCCAACAGCTGCTGCAGGAGTAGCCGAGGGCACGCCACCCCGTGTTGAAACCGCTCGGCGGCGCAGGCATGCCCTCGTTGGTAATACGCCGTTGCGACTGCGGGACTGCTGCGAGCCCGGCGCCCGGGTGATTGTGACAAAGGCGCCTGCGGCGTGCCCATCGCGGGGCGAGCAGCGCTGCTGGGTGGCATGCCGCAATTCCGAACACGGAGTGCCAGGGCTGCAATACTCGGCTCAGCCCGGACAGCCGCCTGCAGGTTGGCGTGCCCTGCGCTCAGCCAAAGCGATGGTCCGACTTTTTGGTGCGCGCCCTGTCGATGCTCTCCTGCAGCCAGCCAATGCACACGTCGCTGCGGTCGTCAAACTGCGGGACGTAGGGCTTGATGTCCAGCACAGGCGTCCCGTCCACGATGTCCAGGCCAGAGACATACAGCGTCGTGCCCTCCACCCGATCCAGACGCACCACAGAGATGCCGATGGCATTGGGACGCCTGGGGGCACGCGTGGCGAACACACCGTGCAGCTCCTCCGCCAGGAATGGCCTCACCTGCAATTGATATCCCTCTGACAGATGAAAGTGGTAGATGAGGATGACGTGCGAGAACCCTTCCAGACCCTCTAGCCCGCGCGCATAGTTCTCATCCAAAACCACAGTACCTACCACCTCCTGCGCGAAAGCAGCCTGAATGGGCATGCCCCGCACATCCGGAAATGGTGAATGAATCATGCCTATGGGGTGATACGTGATGAGCGCCACAGGCAATGCTCCCCGCTGCATGGTCCCTCCTCTCTTGTCACCAACCAATTGGCTGATTCTAGCACGTCCTGGCCACATGTCCATCGGTCGCCGCAGGCCAGGCGCCCAGTCTGTAACAAGAGGACAAGGGACGGGCTCTGTCCCATCCCTTGTCCAGGGGAAAGGAGGGAAGCGGGCAGAATGTTGCCCCATTCCTATGTGAGAACGCAGTCTCTCGCTGGACCCCGATCAGGGCACGGTATAGGTCACGACCAGCTTTGGCCGGTAGCTCCCGCCTGCATGCTCTGAAGAATAGAAAGACAGCATCCCGGGTGCGGCAGTGCTCTGCCTGAGCATCCAGCCTGCGTTTGTCCCCGGCTCACTGACCATCCGTTGCACGTCATCTCGCACTGACCACGCGTACCAGCCCGCTGATCCTGCTGCGACCTTGTCGCTGGGCGCAAGTGCCCGATCGGAGAAGCTGCTCGTGCAGCCAGGAACGCCCCAAGGCAGGGAAGCAGTCGCCACATTCCAGTTCGCCTCCGAGTCGACCCACGGTCGCCTCACAGCATACACCTCCACATCAAAACCCGAAGAGACTTCAGACTCGTAAGCATACAGTTGGAGGGACGCCGACTCAACGGTTGCGTCACTGGGGATGCTGGCCAAGTCGAACCAGACAAGCGCTGCCGAGCTTTGCTCGCCCCCCACCCTCAACTCAGAAGCCGCGAAGCTCGAGGCCGTTGCCTGGGAACTGATCCGTGTGTCCGAACATCCGCTATAGTCTCCCCGTCCGTTCTGGAACGTCTCAGTGGCTCCCGGCGGCAGTGTTGCGGTAGCGGTTGGCGTTGCTGTAGGAGTTCTGGTACTCGTGGGCTCGGCACCAGGTGGCGGCACGTACAGTATTACCAGCTTAGGGCGGTTGGCAGCCGCTTGGTCATCAGAGGCCGTGAACCAGACTGTGTCAGTGTCCAGCTCATCAGTTGCCTGCAACGACACGCCATGGTTGGGCAGCGAGCCATTCACCCAACCGTCCACGACGCGCGTCAGATCCAGGTTGAACCATTTGTAGATGGTATCGATCTGGACGGTGGATTCTGGCGTCTGCGAGCGGTCATCAGGGCCGTTGCACCCTCCCATCTGCCAGGGGATGATATCAGTGGCCCGGTTCCAGGTTGCCTCGCTGATCGAGTTCTCACGTTTCACATAGTGCGCGCCAACGTCCAGAGGGCCCCCGCTCCACATCTCAGCAAACAGGGACAGCGCGGCGCAGACAATTCGCGAGCCCTGCGGGATCGGCGAAACGTCGAACTTGATCAGACCACTGAAGTGGCGTTTGTAGCCAACGCGCATGTACCACTCCCCTGCATAACGCGTGTCTCGAGCATCGAAATCCAGCCACGTGTCCTCAGCGCCTTGGTATTCAACTCCTTGCTGCAGCACAGCCAGCACAGAACCAGGCTCTGGCGTCCCCACACACGGTAGCGGCGGGGGCTCGGTGGGCGTGGCAGGTCCAGGAGGGGTAGCCGTCAGCGTGGGCGGGGGCGGCCCGAGCGTGTATTTGACCTCCAGATACGGACGCACCGTCGCTCCCAGGTACTCGGAATGCCATATGTCGAACTCGCCACCTACTTCCGTGTTGGTCTGCTGAATCACCACTCCCTTGTTGGAATCGGGGTTCTGAACCCAACCTTGTGTTGCCGAGGTCACGTCCCACGTATACCACTGATCGCGGCCGTAAATCGACTCCTCATCCAACGGGGTAGGCGAGCGGTCGGTGACGGTCCCATTGCATCCGGGCACCGCCCAGTCGTCGGCCTGGGTGGCCGCATACCAGGTCGCCTCCATCTCTTCCCAAGCACGGCGCACTTGGTAGGCCGCGGTAGTGATAGCCCCCTCACGCTGTCCATAGTTGTGCACATACAGCCCCAGCGTTGCCTCCTGCACCGTCGCATTCGCAGGGATGCTCGACACGTCGAATCGGATCAGAACGCCGATGCGGCCCTTTTCGCCAATCATCAGCTCCGCGTCTCCGTAGTTCGTATGCGGATCAAACTCCGATATGAAGGTGTCTGTGCAGCCCCTGTAGCCATCTACCCTCTGTCGGAAAACGACGGTCCGTACTTCCTCCTGAGCTTCGGTGCGTAAGCCTGCCTGGTTGGGGAACAAGCCACTCGCCAATCCCACCACGATAACAAATATGAATGCCAAACGAATCGAGACGCTGTGTGTTCTTGCCATTCCTCCTCCTTTGCTGAATACCCTCTGATCACCCAGAATATGACCTTGAAAGCAGAGCAGGACCATAGCATCCGGCCCTAACCTTATTGACGCATTCGCCGCAGTCGCCTTATGGGGCGCACTGGAAGCTGTGCGGCGCAGAATGAGAGAAGCCGCGCTGCCAGGGCAGCGCGGCTTTCAAAACCACAGCAAACTCGGGTACCACCGACGTCGCCGCGTCACTTGAGATAGATAAGCGGGTTCCGCCGCACGCCGTTGAGCTTGATCTCAAAGTGGACGTGGGGCCCGGTCGACTTGCCTGTGCTTCCGCACAACCCGATCGTCTGTCCCTTGCCGACAGACTGACCGACCTCTACCAGAATCACACTAAAGTGGGCATACAGTGTCTGGAAGCCATTCCCGTGATCAATGAGCACATACCGACCATAGCCCGTGTCGCTTCTGCCAACGACAGCCACATACCCCGAGTCGGAAGCTTTGATCGCCGTGCCTTGAGACCCTGCGATGTCGACCGCAGGATGGTACTCGTGATATCGCTGCGAAATCCAGCCGCTCATCGGCCAGCCAAAGACCCCTGTGCCCCGGTTGGCCCCCGCTGGTATCGGGCCATCCCAGGATACCACATGACGCACTTTGTAGGGCTTGCTCCCGCCCGGAACAATCAGCTTCTGTCCGACGGTGATGATGTAGGGCTCCTGCATGTAGTTGCCCTCGTAGCTGATAATGTCCTCAACCTGTGCTTTGTACTGGGCCGCGATGTCTTCCAGTTGATCGCCCTCGACAACAGTGTGGTACACACCATCCACGGGCAGGATCGTCAGCACATCCCCGAGATCGAGGTAGTCGGGATTGATCTCCAGATTGCCGTTGTTCCAGAGGATCGTTTCTACGGCGACCCCGAACTGTTCAGCGATGGTTGACACATTGTCTCCCGGCTGCACAGTATACGTGATAGGATCAATGCGATAGCGCCGGGGAATGGTCGTGTGCGGGACAACGGCCCAAGTTAGCACATCAGCCATCTCACCACCGGTCCCTCCAGCAGACTCAGTTGCTGCCGGCAGAGAGGGGTGAGTTGATAGTGAGAAAGCAGCCGCAGGGCGAGCGGCTTGATCGCTCTGGATGGTGATCGCCCTGCCAGCCAGCAGAGCCGCAAACACGGCTCCAAGAAAGCAAAGGTGGAGCGTGAAACGGGGCGGTAGGCGAACCTGGAGAACAAAGTCCCAGGCTGATTTCAATCTTAACCAGGCTTCGCCCGGCAGTAGCCTGTCCTGCTCTGAACCGATCTCGTGTTCGTCGTCAACAACCATTAAAAGTCCTGGTTCATCGTAGACAGAAACTGCTCATTGCTCTTGGTCTTGGCCAGGCGCTGCAGCACCAGCTCGACCGATTCCAGTCCACCGACTGCCGACACCATACGGCGAAGCGTCCAGACCCGTGAAAGCACATCCGGTGCTAGCAGCAGCTCCTCGCGGCGGGTACCGGATCGCTCTATGTCAAAGGCCGGGAAGATGCGCCGTTCGGAAAGCTTCCGATTGAGATGCAGCTCCAGGTTGCCTGTGCCTTTGAATTCCTCATAGATCACATCGTCCATGCGGCTGCCAGTTTCTACGAGGCACGTGGCAATGATGGTCAGACTGCCCCCCTCTTCCAGGTTGCGCGCCGCACCGAAAAAGTGCTTTGGCGGGTACAAGGCTACTGGATCCAGACCGCCGGACAGGCTGCGACCACTCGGTGACACAATGAGGTTGTAGGCCCGTGAGAGGCGTGTAATGCTGTCCAGTAGGATCACCACGTCCCGCCCCGTCTCCACGAGACGCTTGGCTCGCTCCAGGGCCATCTCCGCTACCCGCGCGTGCGCTTGCACAGGTTCATCAAACGTGGAGCTGATCACTTCAGCCTCAACCGAGCGATCCATGTCAGTGACTTCCTCGGGGCGCTCGCCGATCAGGCAGACCATCAAGTGCACGTCAGTGTAGTTGCGAGTGATCGCATTGGCAATTTGCTTCAGCACCGTAGTCTTCCCGGCCTTGGGCGGCGAGACGATCAGTCCACGCTGTCCACGTCCAATCGGTGCAACCAGATTCATCAAGCGCATGGCAAGGATTTCTGGGCTGGTCTCCAGATCGAACATCTCATCCGGGAAAATAGGCGTCAGGGTGTCAAAGTGCGGACGCTCTTTGGCTGCTTCCGGATCCAGAGCGTTTACCGCCTCCACACGCAGCAAACCCAGGTACTTTTCCGACTCTTTCGGTGCGCGCACTTGCCCAATGACCATGTCGCCAGTGCGCAGGCCGAAACGACGAATCTGGGATTGCGAGACGTATACATCCTGAGGCCCAGGGAGAAGGCTGGGGGCGCGCAGGAAACCAATGCCGTCTGACATGATCTCCAGCACACCGCCACCGAACATGTAACCTTGCCGCTCAGCGTTGGCGCGAAGCAGACGGAA
>JBFEPU010000166.1:0-6495 GCA_041549915.1 Anaerolineae bacterium
CCCCAAGCCCGCCAAGACCAGCAGCTGGCGATTGCGAGCGATGTATAGAAACTCCCAGGGGAAGGCGTTGTACGAAGCGTCTCCGCGCAGGCTGCCGCCGGCAGCACGCAAGACACCGTAGATGACCCTGGCGATCTGCACCAGCCAGGGCCCGCTGAGACCCAGAGCCAGCAGACCAAGCATGGCGCCTCGGCGCCAGAGTTCGAACACCATGCCACGCCCTGCATGCTGCCGCCAGTGGCCAAAGGTTTCGAACAGCAGGTAGACTACGAGAAAGCAAATGCCGAAGATGGTCACCCGGGCGTGAGTCAGGAACAACCCGGCATTCAGCAATCCTGCGACGATAAGCAGGCGATGATCAGGCCGCTTTGCTTCCAACCAGTCCATCGCTGCCACCATCGTTGGTGGCAGCAGCAGCAAACCCGTCAGCTGGGTATAGCGTCCCCACGAGACATAGTAGGCAGGCAGGAAGGACACCAAGCCCACGACCACTGCTGCTGCGATTGCCGCCACCCTTCGCCCGGTGAGGCGCCGCGTGAGCAGGTAGGCCATCAGCGCGCTGGCTGCGTTTAATACTTGACCCAGGAGCAACATCGCCTGTGGGATGGCCAGCCCCGACAGCCAGTGGAATGCGGCCAAGTCGGCGTGAAAGCCAAAGTGGTAAGCAAAAGCCTGGACTGGCAGAAGTGGCTCGTAGGACTGGGGCACCTGTCCGTGCATTGCCACCAACTCTGTGACGAGAGCGTGTTGGTTTGAGTCAACCCACGCCGGCAGGACGAGCTTGCGGATCTGCGCAAATCGCAGTAGGAGGGTTAGCGCGAGGACCATCACCATGACGACAGTCGAGCTGCGATAGCCTCTGCCCAACCAGATTGCACGGCCACGGATCTGTCTGCGGAGTAGGTAAGCCGCGCCACAGACAGCCATTGCAGCAAAGGCCGCCAGGCAGAGAGTGCGATCCCAACGAATGCCCAGGACAGTACTCCATAGGAGAGCTACAGGCACGGCGGCCAGGCTGAGAGCCAGGCGCATGGCCAAGTTGGCAATGGGATCCCCACCTGTTCCCGGGTTCAAGTAGGCCCAGAGAATGCCACCAGGTAGGAGGAGCAGGGCGACTAGGGGCACCGCCAGCCGGGCGCTATCCAGAAGCGCCTGAGCCTCACGAGTGGCCATCCCCAAGTCATAGCGAGAACGTGTGATGAAACGCAAGTCTCCTGCTTGGTAGCGTCCATCAAGTTGCAGTTGACCATCGCCGTAGGCATTTATGCTGTTGTACCAGAAACCCACACGCACCCCTGGCTCCCCCTCGGCCCGCAATTCATAGGATGTGCCTGCCGAATCATGTTGCGACGGAAACGAGAAGCGAAGGGGGACGTTGTGGGAGATCCGCGCTACATCCACCGTCTGCGTGGCCAGTTCTGTACCACCGGCTCTCAGACTGTGGAGGTGCAGAGTCAGCGTGCCCTGCCCAGGACTCTCATACACTGCGGGCAGCAGTTCGATCTCGGACAAATTTGCATACTGAGGGACAAACGATTGGGCAACGGTGTGTGACCCGTCCAGGGGTGGCGTCGCCACGTCGAGGCGTTCCTGGGCGATGTCCACATCAAGGACATGAGGCGTGCAGCCAGCTGTCCACATTGCCAACAGCACAAGCCCCGCGATCACAAATCGGCTAGGCCAGCGCCCTGCTCGATGCCTCATTCTGTGCATGTCCCGCTGGTCTCAGTCCCTGTCCCCTTGCTCCTGGCGCTTGCGGATCGTCAGCCAGGCATCGCGCACACGTTGAACATCATTGGGGCGAAGGGATCGCTCGCCATAGTGTGTCCGTACATAGGCATTTGTGATGAGCTGGATCTCTTCCCCGCTGCCGGGAAAGGCCGCGTTCAGACTAACCGTGTACTCATATGGTGTCTCCGCCTCACGTCTGGGGAAGCCAGAAGTTGTAGCCAGCTTGACCAAACTCGCGTAGATATGACGGATCGTTATCAGAGAGTACTCCTCACCGCGCAATCGGGCGAGTTGCGCGAGCAGTTCTTCGCGCCAGCGTCGCCAACGGCTTGCCAAAGCATCGCGAACATCCTTTGCTGCGCTTCCTGTCTCCCAGACAGAGTCATGTTCCGCATCTCGCCCTGCTTGCTGTCCCTGCCATACACGACTCATCGACAAGGCCAGCACTGCCAGAGCACCCAGAAGGAGCACAAGCAAGAACCCCCACTTTAGCAGCTGTATGATGATCAGCACCACGCCCTGAGCCGGTTCTGTCTCCAGCTGCTGAAACTGTTGCAGCTCTTCTGAGAATTCGCTCAAAGCCGCGAACTCTCGGCCGAGAACCCCTCCAAAGACACGGATGAGGCTTTTCAGGAGCAGGTCCAGAAGCCAGGCCAATACCACCAGAAGAGGCGAGGCAATCCTCCTGAGCAGCGGGATGATAGGGCTGAACAGGTTCAGCAGAGCGGCAACGTTGCGTACTGAGAAGAGCCACGCCGCCAGTGCGCTCACCGCCAGCACCAGGAGCGCTGAGCCGAAGAGAATGCTCATCCAAGAGGCGTTGAAGGGGGATCGGATACCCAGCCGGCTCTGGGTCACTTCCTCAATGCGCGCCAGCCCCAGGGCAATCAAACCCAACAGGAAGTAAACAAAGGCAAAAGGCGTTGCATCTATGCGGGGGCTGAATACCCTGATCAGGAAGAGCCAGAGAAAAGCTACGATACCCACACGGAAAGACAGACTCACAGATGGCACACCGAGGTCGCCCTGTGCTAGCTGGATCCCACGCCACCACAGGTAGAGGCCGGCCGCAAAGATGACGAACGAAGGGTGGATGCGCTGAAAAAAGTTGCTGAGCTCCCATGCGAATCGGCCCAGCCAGGCTACGTCAGTGGCAGGGTAGTCTGCGTAAACGTAGAGCTTGAGCAACAGCAAGCTGCTCAGCAACGCGAGCACTATGATTGCCGCTCGCTGCAGGGGCAGCGACAGTCTCTCTTGGTTCAGGACCCGCGTGAGCTGAAGTGCCACGAGGAGGGTGGCGAACACTGCTCCGATCGGGATGCCTGGCTGTCGGCGAGTCCCTACCAGGAATATGAGCCAGGGGTAGAACCAACAGCTTTCCATGGCTGCTAAGGTTAGATAGAGCATCTCCTTGCGCCAATTCGCAAACCAGCTTCGCACGCGTGCCCAGCCCCGCACAACAGACTGCGGGACTTGGCCCCGCACAACAGATTGTGGGACTTGGCCCCGCACAACAGATGGCAGGATCTCGCCTCGCCCAGCTGATGGCTGATTTGAGCGCTCTAGCTCCTCACTCATCTCTGGTTATCGGCCTCCAGGCCGAATGCCGTGTCCAGATCTACCACGCGGTGCACCACAATCTTGGGAACATTGAGAGGGAGTGGCTCGTCATCGAGGCGAAACAGGACGATGCGCCGTCCTGCGGCCTGCAGACGGCTCATGACGACCAGAAGCTCCTCGGACACGACGGCGGTGACCACTGCTAGCGTGGCACCCCACGGCAGGCGAGCGCTTTCCCTGTTTAGAAGGTCTTCGATCGAGATTGTGGGCAGTGCTGATACTGCCGCAAGTGCCTCCAAGATGTGCATCAGCTGGTCGGGACTACGGCTGGGCAGGACCTTTAGCGGCTGATCTGACTGGGGCCAGCAACCGTTCGCAAGCAGCCCCACCTGGAATCGCTTTTCCACCGCGTAGCTTGCAATGGATGCACCGAGGCTCACCACGCGTTCCAGCAACTCTGGAATTGTCCCTTGCCAGTGTCTGGGCAACGTAACCATGTTGAGGAATATGACCAGCTGAAACGACGTGGTTGGCTCGTAGACCTTGACCTGGAGTCTCTGGCGGCGTGCCGTGGCCTTCCAATGAATTCGCCTCAGCGTGTCCTCAGTCTGATAGTCGCGTATGCCAATCGTGCGACTCGGATCCTCGAATATCCGCTGCTGAGCCTTGACCTCACCAAACGGTTCTTTCGGTGGCAGGGTCAAAACCTCCATGGGCTTGACCTCGGGATACACGATGAGCCAGTCCAACCCTTGCCAGTTTGCTTGAGAACTGAACAGACCGAACAAATCGCCTGACTGGAGATGAACCGGTCCGAAGGCATAGAAGCCACGTTTGTCGCAGCGCAGACGGTAGTGCCACTTGGTCCGTTCGAACCAGCGCAGCGACATCAAGTTGCCGAGCAACCCCACATCCTGTTTCGTGGATGGCTGCACTTCTCCATCCAGCATGGTTATAGCCAGTGGATACTCGTCCTCGATCTTCAACCAGGACACTGGAAGTAGCTTCCGGTTAGTGACCTGCAGTGTGAGATCAACCGTTTCGCCCAAGAAGGCGCGACGCTCGCTGAAGCTACGCTTGTACTCGATGTCCCGCAGGCTGTGTTTGTTCCATGCCCATCCCGCAGCCGCCGCCACTAGCACAAGGATGGCGAGGGCCAGCAGAGAGCTCTGTCGCAGTATCAAGCCGAACACGATGGCGAATATGGCGAGGCCAACCCAGTTTTCGTTGAACATCACTTCTCCACAGGCACTGGCACCGAGTCTACAATCTCCGTGATCACCTGCTCCGGAGTCCGACCGCGCAGTCGCGTCTGAGGGTGTATGATGATGCGATGGGTCAGGACAGACGGAGCCAGGTCTTTGATATCATCCGGAATCACATAGTCACGTCCCCGCACTGCGGCCAAAGCCTGCGCGGTTTTGTACAGTGCCAAGGTCCCGCGCGGGCTAACGCCCAGCTGCACGGCGCCATGCTCCCGCGTGGCACGGGTCACGCGAACGACATACTCCCGTACTGATTCCTCCACCTTGATGTACCGCGTCTGCTCCTGAAGATCCACCAAAACTTGGCTAGCCAGGACGGGTTCGAGCGTCTCCAGCGGGTCCTGGTGCTCATATCGCAGCAGGATCTCGTTCTCATCTTTCTCACTGGGATAGCCCAGTTTGATCCTCATCAGGAATCGGTCTACCTGAGCTTCAGGCAGGGGGAAGGTCCCCTCCAGTTCGATGGGGTTCTGCGTGGCCAGGACCAGGAATGGACGGGGGAGAGGCTTTGTCTCTAGATCTACGCTGACCTGACGCTCCTGCATGGCCTCAAGCAATGCGGCCTGTGTTCGCGGTGTGGCCCGGTTGATCTCGTCGGCCAGCACAATCTGCGAGATAATGGGCCCCGGTCGGAATTCGAACTCCTGGGTCTTTTGATTGAAGTAGTAAACACCCGTCACATCCGATGGCAGCAAGTCTGGCGTGAACTGGATGCGCTGAAAGGAGCAACCCAGAGAGCGGGCAATTGCCCTGGCCAGCGTTGTCTTACCGATGCCAGGCACGTCTTCGATCAGGATGTGTCCTTCGCAGAGCAGGGCCACCATGGTCAGCTCGATGACCTCTCTCTTGCCAACAATAACCCTTTCCACGTTGTCGATGACTTGCTCTGCGGTGTCTTTGATTGCCATTCCTGCCGATTTCCTCTCTTTGGGTATAGATGCCTTGTTGTTCTTCACCAGCTTGCTCTGGTTGCTTCACCACCGCGTCAAGGGCCCGGGGGTGTGCAACGGCGCGAGTGTCGTCACATGCAAGCAAGGCGACCCCGAAGCTGTCTCGAGGTCGCCATGATGCAGCACGAAGCCCGTGCTGCGAGGCTATGCGCAGATGCTCGACTAGAATCTTTGCTTCCGTGCAAATATGAGGGAGCTAGAAGGGGATTTCCTCCTCCCCAGGGGCAGCTTCCTCAGCAGTCTCGACTCTTTCGTCTCGTCCCCCCAGAAAGCGCACAATCCGGGCGCGCAGCTCCAGCGAGGCGCGCGCTTCGCCCGACGTCTTGTCGCTCCAGGCGGATGCGTCGACATCTCCTTCGACGAGCACCAGTCGTCCCTTGGTCAGGTACTGGTTGCACGTTTCAGCCAGTTTCCGCCATGTGGTCACGCGGAACCACGTCGTTCGTTCCTGTGGCTCACCTTCAGCGTTGGTCCAGCGGCGAGTCGTTGCCACACTGAAAGTGGTCACCGGAGTGCCGTCAGGGGTGTAGCGCATCTCTGGATCACGGCCCAAATGCCCGACTACAACGGTGCTTTGATACATTGCCTGACCTCCCTCTAATGGATTGTCCATCACCACACGCGGATGTGCCCATTCTATCGTACAGTCCTTCGGTTGTCAAGAACAGCTCAAGGTGGGCAGGACATCATCACTAGACTACGGTGTACATAACAGAAAACGCTGATGTTCTGCCAGTCTGGCACGGAACGAAAGGACGGCAAGTCACTCCTGCCAAGCCGTCTTCGGTTATGTGCAATTGCAGTCGTGTGAGCCCCTTTGAGCCGTATCCCTTGAGCAGTGCCTGTCGCGAACCTGGCTGTTACGTCAACTTAACTTCAGGCTGCCTGGGTGGCTCGCCAGCCCGCCTGCTCATTGATCCCAGCGCGAGTCCAGAGTGCCCTGGACCGTTCCCTGGCGTTGCGCAGAATGAGCTCCTCGTCCAACGTCA
>JBFEPU010000167.1:0-6472 GCA_041549915.1 Anaerolineae bacterium
ATCGGATGACCCCGACCCTGCTTAACGGTGGTGCCCAACCGGCCGGCCAGAGCTGGCCAAGGAAGAAGCTGCTTGCGTTCACTGGCGTGGGGGGCGGATTGGTGCTGGGTTTGCTGATCGCACTGGCCTTGGAATGGGCGCGGGAGGAGTTGGTGCAAACACCTCAGGAAGTGGAACGTTGGCTGGACCTGCCGGTGCTCGGTAGCATCCCAGCTCTCGAGGGACCGGGTAGGTCCAGATGGGGCCACGCATTCAGACTTCTGGGGTCCCGCAAACCCCGCAGGTCCTAGCCGACCAGAAGCTCCTAGCCCGACGATTGGGCCACAAACTGCACCACGGTCACGCCTTCACCACCTTCGTCCAGCTCTCCGGGGCGGAAGGACGCGACCAGGGGATGGTCGGCGAGTGCTTCGCGCACCACGCGGCGCAAAGTCCCTGTGCCCTTGCCGTGAATAATATGTGCGTAGGGCAGTGAGGCCAAGTACGCGTCGTCCAGATACTTGTCGAGCTCGGGAAGAGCGTCTTCCGCGCGCCAGCCGCGCAGGTCGAGCTCAACGCGCGGCATGGGACGGCGTGACAGCTGGACATGCACCTCGCTTCGGCCTCCAGGTGAGGCGACCGGCTGCCGTTTCTCCAGGTCCAACGCAGACACTCTGGTGCGCAAGGCACCCAACTGTACCTCAGCCTCGTCATCCACCAGCGCAAGGATCTGGCCCATCTGGTTCAGACTGGTTACCCAGACGGTATCCCCCACCTGCAGCTCTTCTGCCGGCAGCACCGCCTTAGCAGAAGAAATCAGGGACTCTGGCAGTGCCGACTGTGCAGCCTTCTGCGCCTTCTCAAGCTCCTGCAAGCGCTCCCCAGCCTGCTCCAGCCACTGGCGGGTGACTTCCTGCCGCTCAACCTTGCGCTGCATGCGGCGCCATTCCTCCTGCAGCGCCTCAAGCTGCTGGCGCGCTTCGGCCAGCAGTTCGCTCCGTTCGCGCTCAACTGCCCTCAGGAGGCGGCGCGCCTCTTTCTCCCTCTGTCGCGCGGAGGCAAGCTGCGATTGCGCCGCATGGGTGGCCCGACCGATCTCCTTGCGAGATCTGCGGATGCGGGCCAGAATCTGGTCCGCCTCTCGATCCTCAGCGGAGATCAGCTTCTCCGCCTCCGAAATGATCGACTGGGGCAGGCCTAGACGCTCGGCAATCGCGAAAGCATTGCTGCGGCCAGGCAGCCCAATGGTCAGCTTGTAGGTGGGCGACAGCGTGCGAATGTCAAACTCCACGGCCGCGTTCTCGATCCCTGACGTTGCCTGGGCAAACAGCTTGAGCTCGGTGTAGTGGGTGGTGACCATCGCGGGGATACGCCGTTCCAATAGCTGGGTGAGGATGGCTCGTCCCAATGCCGAGCCTTCGACGGGGTCGGTCCCAGCACCCAGTTCGTCCAGCAAGACGAGTGAGCTCTCATCCGCTTCGGCGAGGATGGTGATGATGTTGGTCATGTGTGATGAGAAGGTCGACAGGCTCTGCTCGATGCTCTGCTCGTCGCCCACATCGGCGTACAGCCCAGAGAAAACCCTGAGTTTGGAGCCCTCGGCGACCGGGATCTGCAGCCCGCACTGTCCCATCGCCGCCAAGAGACCCAGCGTTTTCAACGCGACGGTCTTGCCTCCGGTGTTGGGACCAGTGACGACCAGTATGGCGAATTCACCCCCCAGATGCACGTCGATGGGCACGACCGTCTCGGCTGGCAGCAGCGGATGACGGGCATGACCCAGGTACAAGTACTCTGGGAACTGTACCAGTGCCGGCTCTCGGCCCTTTTTGGCGGTTGCTCGGCGTGGCTTCTCCAGCAAATCGGGCTCCACAGCCTTCAACTGATAGGCGTACTCCGCTTTGGCGAAGGCCAGATCCAGCTCAGCCAATGCCTCCACAGTGGACTGGATTTCGGCTGCGTGCTCGCCGACGGCCACAGTCAGTTCTTTCAGGATGCGTTCGACCTCGTGCTGTTCGTCCAGTTGAAGCTGCCGCCACTGGTTGCCCAGCTCGACCACGGCCAGCGGTTCGATGAACAGCGTCGCGCCGCTCGCCGATTGGTCGTGCACGATACCGCGCACGCGGGCCTTGAACTCGGTCTTGATGGGGATGACATACCGCCCACCGCGCTGGGTGACGATTGCGTCTTGCAGAAAGCTGGCACTGCCCGGTGAGGCAATGAGTTTGTTCAGACGGTCCATCAAGCGATCGTGCGCTACAGCCAGCTGGCGCCGGATGCGCGCCAGCTCAGGGCTGGCGGTGTTGATGACCTCGCCACGGTCGTTGATACAGCGCGCGATCTCGGCCGCCAGCTTTGGACATTCTTCGATGCGCTGCGCAACGGCTGCCAATGCCGGGAACTGCTCCGCGCTGGGCAGGATGACGCGGCGCACTGCCTTCCCGCCAAGCACAGTGGACAGTACATCCAGCAGGGCCTGCGGCTCGAGGGTGGCGCCAATCTGCGCACTCCTGAGCTGCGGGCGCACATCGTGCACACCTCCCAGCGTGAGGCCCGGTCGCTCCGAAAGCAGCCTCTTGGCCTCGGACGTCGCCTGCTGCCACAAGCGTACTTCCTCAATGTCGGCAGAGGGGTGCAGAGCCAAGGCCAGTTCACGTCCCGCTGAGAAAGAGGTGTGCGCGGCCAGTTGCGCCAGGATCTTATCTAGTTCCAGCGTTTCCAGATACTTGGGATTCACGTCTTCCTGCAATCACGTGCACGAAATTGGGGCGCTTTTTCCATCCCCAAACGCCGAGTATAGCACAATCCGATTGGCACCCCAAACATTGGCGGAACGCGGAGAGACCGGGTCCCATGTGGCCCGGTCTCTCTGCGTGTCGTGGCGCGCGGTCTGAGGAGCAGAGCCGTCGTCGCAAGGGCTACGCGCGCAATGTGGCACCCAGTTCTTTCTGTAGTCTGTTCTGGATGCGCTCCTGAAGCCGGTCCACCTGCTTGTCAGTGAGGGTGCGATCGGGCGCTTGGTAGGTCAGCGCGTAGGCCAGGCTCTTCTTGCCCACGGGAATCTGTTTGCCGCGGTACACATCGAACAGCTCGATCTTGTGCAGGAGCTTGCCTCCTGCCCTGGCGATCGTTTCGCGCACCTGCTCCGCTGCGAGGTCCTCATTCACTACCAGCGCCAGATCCCGCGCTACCTCGGGGAACCGTGAGAGCGGCCGGTAGCGGTGGACAGGTGGCACCTGTGCCAGAAGGGCTTCCAGGTCCAACTCCGCCAGGCACACGTGCTGTGCAGGCAGGCCAAAGCTCTCCAAGACCAGCGGGTGCACCTCTCCCAGCACGCCAATCTCCACAGCACCGAGCCCTTCGCTCCCGCTGTGGACGAGCAGCTTTGCCACTCGCCCGCTCTGAAATGTGGGGTGTTCCGTCGCCGCAAAGGTGCAGTCCGTCAGCCTTAGGCGATCGAGCAGCGTCTCCACGATGCCCTTTAGATCGTAGAAATCCAGCAGCTCATCTGTCGCTCCGGCCCAGGAAGCCGGGCGCCGCGGGCCACTCATCACAATACCCAGACGGCGCGGCTCCTCTGGCAACTCTTGGCTTTCCTGTGTAAGGTACACCCTGGCGATTTCGAAGATGGCAACGCGCCCAGTGTAGCGCAGGTTATCCCGCAGCGCCTCTAGCAGCGAGTTTTTCAATGTGCGCCGCATGTATTCGCGCTCGGCGGTGAGTGGATTGGCGATGCGGACGTAGGCCGCAGGATCGACCGCCGCCCGCGTCGGATCGAGTTTCGCCACACTCTCCAGGTTCGTAAGCGAGTAGGTGATTACCTCAGCCAGGCCACTGCCAGCCAGGCTGTCCCGCACTCGCTGCTCCCCTTCCAACGCCAGGTTGCGACGCTGAGGGGGCAGCTCGTCACTCAAAAGCGTGTCTGGGATCTTGTCGTAGCCAATGATACGCGCTACCTCCTCCACCAGATCCGCAGGAATGCTCACATCCAGCCGATAGTACGGTACCGTCACGCGGATGGGAGCCGAGCGCCTGCCCGGCTCGCAGGAAAAGCCCAGCGATTCCAGAATCTGCACGATGCGCTTTCGACTGACTTTGATGCCCAGCAGGCGTTCGACCTCGCCCGGTGCCAAGTCGATGGTTTTGACCGTGGACTTGACTGCATAGGCATCGGCGATGCCCTGTGCGATGACACCATCGGCCAGCTGCCGCATGTACTCGCTCGCACGCCGCGCGGCAATCACCGTCGTCTCTGGCGCCAGACCGCGGCCAAAGCGCAGTGAGGCTTCGCTGGGGAGTTTGAGCATCTGGGACGTGCGACGGTTGTTGAGATTGTCAAAGTTGGCCGACTCTAGCAGCACGTTGGTGGTACTGGCGCCAATCTCCGTCTCCAGACCTCCCATCACACCAGCAATGGCCACCGGACCACCACCGTCGCAGATAAGCAGCATGTCCGGCTCCAGCTGCCGCTCGACGCCATCCAGGGTGGTGAGCTGCTCACCCGGCTTGGCGCGGCGCACAACAATCAGCGGTGCCTCGCCCCCCTTGCGGCCGCGCAGCTTGTCATAGTCGAAGGCATGCAGCGGCTGCCCCCACTCGAGCATCACATAGTTGGTTATGTCCACGATGCAGTCAATTGGGCGCATCCCTGCCGCGCGCAGGCGCTGCCGCATCCACAGAGGTGAAGGGCCGATCCGGACGCCCCTTATCAGCGTGGCGCTGTAACGCGCACACAGGTCCGGATCGTCAATCACGATCTCGACCTGACCCGCGACGGGCGCGCCCTCGGCCTTCATCGTCGGCTCCGCCATCTTCAGTGGCTGACCGGTAAGCGCTGCCACCTCACGGGCAATGCCGATGATGGACAGGCAGCGTCCCAGGTTAGGCGTGAGGTCGATATCCAGGATGGTCTCCCCCAGATAGCCTCGCAGGGGCATGCCCACTGGGGCATCATCGTCCAGGATAAGGATTCCCTCGTGCTCATCCGAGAGCCCAAGCTCCTTCTCCGAACAGACCATGCCAGCAGATACGATGCCGCGGATTTTCGCCGGCTTGAGCGTAACGTAGCGCAGCTCTTCTGAGTAGCCGTCGATCAGCCTTGCACCTTCGCGGGCAAAGGCTACCTTCTGACCGTGGTCACCGATTCTCAGATTGGCCGCACCAGTGACTACCCGCTGTGGTTCAGCAAACCCGTGATCCACGACGGCGATGGTCAGGCGATCGGCGTTGGGATGAGCACAGATTTCCACAATCTCGCCCACCACGATCTTGTCCGGCTCCCAGTCGGCGCCGATGTGCTCCACAGCGGCTACCTCCAGACCGGCCAGCGTCAAACGCTCGGTGAGCTCAGGCAGCGGCAGCACAATGTCCACGTATTCTTCCAACCAGCTCAGCGGTACTCTCATCCGTCCATCTCCTCGTCAAGTGAGTGCTCGTCACAGAGGCACGCAGTCCATGGAGCCGCTCAAAAAGGCTTCGTGCCCTCGCGCCTCTCCGGTTTGCCCCGCCCTACACGAACTGCTGCAAGAAGCGCAGGTCGTTGGCGAAAATGTGGCGGATATCCTCTATGCCGTACTTTAGCATCGCGATGCGCTCCGGACCCATACCAAAAGCGAACCCGGTGTAGATGGCCGGGTCGTAGCCACCATTCGCCAGCACCTGAGGGTGCACCATACCCGAACCCAGGATCTCAACCCAACCAGTGTGTTTGCACACGCGGCAGCCCTGGCCCCCACAGATGATGCAGTCCATGTCCACCTCCGCGCTGGGCTCGGTGAAGGGGAAGTAGCTGCAGCGGAAGCGTACCTTGCGGTCAGCGCCGAACATCTGCTGCGCAAAGTGCGTGAGCACACCCTTGAGGTCACCCATCGTTATGTTGTGTCCAATGGCCAGGCCCTCCACCTGGTAGAACATGGACTCGGAACGGGCAGTCACCTGCTCATAGCGATAGCATTTGCCGGGTAGGATCACGCGAACGGGCTGCGGGTGGTATATGTGCATGGCACGGATCTGTCCCGGTGAGGTGTGCGTGCGCAGCAGCACACCTTCGCGCGTGGTGTGGAAAGTGCTCCACATGTCACGCGCCGGATGATAGGGTGGGATGTTCAGCGACTGGAAATTGTTGACGTCAGTCTCCACCTCTGGCGTTTCCAGCACCTGGAAGCCCATTTCGGCAAAGATGGCGTAGATCTCGCGCAGCGTCTGAGTGCTGACATGCAAGTAGCCGAGCTCAACCGGCCTGCCTGGCAGCGTCACGTCGATGTGTCCTTCCGCCAGCTGGTGTGACATCTCGTCCCGTTTGAGCGTCGTCGCTTTTTCGTCGTATGCCTGCTCCAAGACGAGCTTGACGCGGTTCGCTTCCTGGCCAGCAGCGGGCCGTTGCTCCGCCGGCAGCCGACCCACGCTGCGCAAGAGGCTGGTCAGCGCCCCCTTCCGTCCGAGATAGGAGACGCGCCATCCTTCCAGAGCTTCCGCTGTGCGCACGCTGTGCAGC
>JBFEPU010000168.1:0-6450 GCA_041549915.1 Anaerolineae bacterium
CGACAGAGCCCGTCCACCGCATACGGTGGTGGACGGGCTCTGTTGTCTACAGCAACTTCGGTCGTGGGCCGCCGAAGCTCGCGCGCACACAGTCCCTACTGTCTCGACACACAGAAGTCATTTGCCTGGTGTGGTCGGACGTGTTATCATCGGCAGTGCCCACCCAAGCCCATATACTGGAGGAGACACCGTGAGCGAAGCGAAAGCCGATTCGGAATCGGCCGTGATGGTCATATTCGGTGCATCGGGCGATCTGACAAGGCGCAAGCTGGTGCCCGCGCTGTACCACCTGGCTGCTGCAGAGCTGCTGCCTCCAAGCGCACGGATCTTGGGCGTGGCGTACGACCCTCTGTCCAACGAATCCTTCTGCAAGTGGCTCCGTGGCGGCATGGTCGAGTATGCCGGGATTGAGCCACAGCAGCATGCGATGTGGCCGGCCTTTGCTGAGCGGCTGTCTTACCTGCCAGGCGATTTTGCCGACCCCGAAACGTACCGTCGCCTCGGCCAGCAACTGGCGGAGCTCGACGCGGAGGGCAGCACAAGCGGCAATCACCTGTTCTATCTGGCAGTACCTCCCAAGTTCTTCCCGGTGATCGTTCAGCATCTGGGGCAGGCTGGGCTGAACCGCAGCACCACCGGCTGGACGCGAATTGTCGTCGAAAAGCCCTTTGGCCGCGACCTGGCCAGTGCCGTGGAGCTCAACAAGCAGGTACATGCCGTGTTCGACGAAGATCAGGTGTACCGCATCGACCACTATCTCGGCAAAGACACCGCGCAGAACATCCTCTTCTTCCGCTTTGCCAATGCTATCTTTGAACCGATATGGAGCCGCAACTACGTGGACAACGTGCAGATCAGTGTGCTGGAGAGCGTGGATGTGCAGGATCGAGGCGCGTACTACGATGAGGCAGGCGTTCTGCGCGACATATTCCAGAACCACATGATGCAACTGTTGAGCCTCACAGCCATGGAGCCGCCGGCAACCTTTGACGCCAAGTCATTGCGCGACGAGAAGGTGAAGGTGCTGAAAGAACTCCGCCCTGTTGACATTCATGACACTGTGCGGGCGCAGTACGACGGCTTCTGCAAGGTCCCGGGTGTGGCCGCGAACTCGTCCACTCCTACCTATGCGGTATTGAAGCTGTACGTGGATAACTGGCGGTGGCAAGGCGTGCCCTTCTATCTGCGCTCTGGCAAGGCTCTGTCGGAGAAGACAACGGACATCGGCATCCAGTTCCGGCATCCTCCGCTGCAAATGTTCGACATGCCTGAGGGACAGATTTCGCGTCCCAACATGATCATGGTCGGAATACAGCCTGACGAGGGCATCCACGTCAGGTTTCAGGCCAAGGTGCCTGGCTCCAAGCGCGAAGCCAGGTCGGTCGATATGGCCTTTCACTACCGGCCGTCCTTCGGCATTCAGGAACTGCCCGACGCATATGAGCATTTGCTGCTCGACGTGGTGGCGGGAGACGCATCGCTCTTCATACGCGGCGACGAGATTGAGCTGGCTTGGCGTCTGATCGACCCGATCAACCAGGGATGGGAAGCCGGAGAAGGGCCCCCGCTGGCCAGCTACGCCACCGGAAGCCACGGTCCCATTGAGGCAGACCATCTGCTGATGGGTGCTGGCCGGATGTGGTGCCGGGGCTGTATCTGGCACCAATGACGTTCTCTATCTCATCAACAATCCGCAAGCCAGCTCACGGTTCCAGAGGTGTGTTGCGTGGCGCAGAGCGCGATGGTACAGGCGGCGGAGGGCTCTGATGGAAGAAGTCATCACCATTGAACGGCACATCCTCGAGCAGCAGAGGCGGCACCCAGAAGCCACAGGCGTGCTCACTGCTCTCCTGTCCAACATCGCTCTGGCAGCCAAGGTGATCGACCGGGCGGCAACACGTGGCGCCCTGGCCGGCATGCTGGGCCTGACCGGTGGACTTAATGTGCAGGGCGAACAGGTTGCCAGGCTGGACGAATACGCCGACGCGGTCATTGTGCGTCTCAATCAGTTCACAGGGCGTCTGGCGGTCATGGCCTCGGAAGAACATGCCGATCCGATCCCCATCCCGGAGCAGTACTCAACCGGCCGTTACGTGCTGCTCTTTGACCCTCTGGATGGCTCGTCGAACACGGACTATTCGGTCACCTTGGGTACGATCTTTTCGATTCTGCGGCGGAAATCGCCACGTCGAACACCGGGCACGCTGGCAGACTGCCTGCAAAAGGGACGCAACATTGTCGCCGCTGGCTACATCGTCTACGGCCCGTGTACCATGCTGGTGTACTGTGCTGGCTCCGGGGTGCACGGGTTTACGCTCGATTCGACAGTCGGCGAGTTTGTGTTGACCCATCCGGACATCCAGATGCCTTCACAAGCTCGCTTTTACAGTGTCAATCACGGCTATGAGAGCTATTGGGCTCCCGGCATTCAGCAATTCACCAGGCATCTTCAGCAGCTCGGCCTCTCGCTGCGCTATGTGGGGTCATTGGTGTCCGATTTTCATCGCAATCTGATGGCTGGTGGCATTTTCTACTATCCGGCGGACTCGCGCGATCCGACCATGCCACATGGCAAACTTCGCCTGCTCTACGAGGCGACTCCTCTTGCTTTCCTGGCCGAACACGCTGGCGGTACCGCTTCGGACGGCCGGCAGCGCATCGTGGACATTCAGCCCGCTGAACTACATCAGCGTACGCCGCTCTTTGTTGGCAACAAGGAGCTGGTGGAGCTGGCTGAGGGCTACCTTTGCGGCGACGCGCCATAGACAGAACAAGCCGGGGCATCTATGGCCAGCCACCTGGGGCGCCAATCGGGGGTTCTCTGCCTCTTGCGGCGCGGAATGACCGGGGGACTCGGTAGTGTCGATCTGTCAGGCAACGCCCCCTCATGCATACCGTGGGGTGCAGCAGAGCGCACTGCAGGTTGTCCAACAGGACCACTGGACTGGAGACATAATGCTCACTGGAATCCATTTCCTCCTGACCTATATGTGCAATTCAGAGTGCGACCATTGCTTCGTGTACAGCAGCCCTCAGGCACAAGGAACGTTCACGCTGAAGCAAATCCGGGATGTCCTGGCCGAGGCCGCAAGGATCGGTACGGTAGAGTGGGTGTATTTCGAGGGCGGCGAACCGTTTCTCTTCTACCCGCTGATGCTGGAAGGGCTGCGCATTGCCAGGGACATGGGGTTCAGGACCGGAGTTGTGACCAACGCGTATTGGGCGATATCCGACCAAGACGCGGAGCTGTACCTCAAACCTCTTCAGGAGAGGCAGGTCGCCGATGTCAGCGTGAGCGAGGACAAGTTTCACTATGCTGACGAGGGTGTGACGCCCTCTAAACGTGCTATTGTGGCGGCCAAACGGATGGGGTTGTCCGTTGGCCCGATCTGTATTGAGCAACCGTCGGTCGAGGTCGGGAGCGCTGCAGGCCAGGAAAGGGGCGCCCCTGTCATTGGTGGCGGGGCAAAGTTCAGGGGAAGAGCCGTGAAGACACTCACAGGAGGACTTCCCACGCGGCCCTGGTCCGAGTTGGCCGAGTGTCCCTATGAGGACTTGCGAAATCCGGGACGGGTGCATGTGGACAGCTACGGGCACGTACACCTTTGTCAGGGGTTGAGCATGGGCAATCTGTGGGAGACGCCGCTGTCTGAGCTTGTGGCCAGCTACGACGCCGACTCCCATCCGATCTGTGGGCCTCTGCTGAGGGGCGGGCCTGCGCTTCTTGTCAAGGAATACGGGCTCGAGCATGCGGAGCGGTACGTGGATGAGTGCCACTTCTGCTTCCTGGCGCGCCTGGCGCTGATTGAAAGGTTCCCGCAGTTCCTTGCGCCGCGGCAGGTGTATGGCCTGGACTAGCGGTTGTCTTGCCGCTCGGCGGATTGCCATCTGAGGCCAGAGGGAAGTACAGGATCTGGTGGCCCGGAACATCCAATACCTTACGGCAGAGACAGAGAAGGGGCGGAATGCCATTCGGCAGGCGATGCAGCATTCCTATGTGGACGAGATCGATCGCGTTCCGGCACGCTGGACGATTGCGCGCGTGGTTGACGGCCAGCCAGTGTCCTGGATCCAGGCCGATCCGGACAGGAGGATGGAGTTTCCGCGGGCGGACCTGCGGTATGCGTTCATTGTGAACGTTGCGACGCGTGAGTCCCGGCGAGGCGAGGGGCACTTCAGGGGGATCATGGAGCACCTCTTTTCCGCACTGCTGGCCGAAGGGATAACCCTGGTCCTCACTCATGGAATCTGGTCCCTGTATCGCAGGTTCGGGTTTGACGTGTTCACGCACCACTGCGGGATTGCAGCCACGCCGGAGGGCATCGAGAGGCAGCTCGGCGAGCGGGCATCTGACGAGGGCCGGGCGCTGCTGGAGTTCTACGAGCACCCGTCTCTACAGCCGGACCTGTTGCTGGTCTCGGATGTCCAGGCCAGGACGCTCTCCCACTGCCAGGCGGCTCTGGTGGCAAGCGCGGCCGAAGCGCGCCAGCGCGGCAAGGCACGGATTCTGTTCGAGCACCCGGCGGCACCCAGCTACGGCTCCCGCTATCCAATCTACACATCACTTGAGACACCTTTCACAGCCTTGGCGCGCGCTTGCGGCGCGCAGGTGTGCATCCAGGGAGCTGATCCAGAAAGTGGTTCCATCCCCGACGCGGACTGGATCAAGGTGCTGGATGCCCGGGCTTTTGTGGCTGAGGCACTCACGTCCATCGGGCCCCAGCCACCGCTTCCCAGGGCAACTGTGGCCTTTAAGACAGACAGCGGGATGGTGACCATTGAAAGCCGAAGCGGGCGCCTCATCGTGACGGACAAGCCTGTGTCCGGGGCAGAGATGGTACAGTGGCCGGCGTCGAGGCTCGGCCAGCTCGTGACGGGATATCAGCGCGCGGATGTTCTGGCCACCCGGCTGGGCACTTCGCTCGGGTTGGACAGCTTGGCCCTGCTGTCTGTCCTATTCCCACGGTGCTGGCGCCTCTCCCGCAACGAGAGTTGGATCTTCGCGACTTGAGCGGCTTGTGAGGCTTTTCTCTCAACGGAGAGGGTCGCGCCGATCTACGAATGCGCCGAGGCGAAGGGTGATCGAAGGTCTGGACAGCCACAGCAGGGAGAGACGTGCCGTCGTCCGCTCCCGGCGCCGCCGGCGAGCGTTTCGCTTGCTGCAGTGCCCCGCATCCTGGGTGCTGGCAACTGTTGTGAGGACAGGGGGTGCTGAGATCAGGTCAGATCAGGTCAGCTCAACGCCACGGTCCTGGAGCAGGCTGCGAAGGGCTTCAATGTCATCCGTACGCACCAGCAGGGTCCTGCCACGGGGATCAGCTGCAAACCGCGTCAAATGGGCCGCTAGCTCGGGGTCGGCCAGCAGTTCCTCTGCCGTCGCCGCGTCCTTCACTTCAAGCAGGGTTGCTTCTCGAAGCGAGGCTTTGCCATAGTAATGTCCCCAGGCCTTGATCTGCGCCTCCAGGCCAGGGGGGACTGGCCCGCCTAGCAGCGCTGCCAGTCGATCCAAGTACTCGGCCACAGTCATCCCTCCGGCCAGAGCCCCCGTCACCGCAGCTTCCGTCACGTAGAATCCCCCCTCACGTTCCACCGCCAGGCGCCGCAGGCAGGCTTCGAGAAGCAGATCAGGACCAGGGTGAACCGGTCGCAGCTCTCCGTCCTCCGTGGCCTGGACGCGCCCCACGCACGGGTCGCCGTCCTGGGAGGACGCTGGAAGCATTTGCCTCTTCAGTAGAGCTTCCTGTATTGCAGCCCACCGTCCACCCCTGATGAGCGCAACCGTGGGCGTGAGCCGCCTCTGAAAGTGCATCTGCAGCGCTGCATCATCCCATAGTTCTTCCAGTAGGTCTGGGGTGATGGCCTGCAAGAGAGAGACCGAGCGATGGAACACAATGCGTTCGTGTCGCTGCCCCCATTCCCGCAGCGTGCACAAGACATTCTGTGGCAGTGGCACACTGCTGTTTTGCTCCAAGAAGGCGACGATTTCTTGAACGAGTACTCCGTCCTGCTGCCCGCGGTAGACCGTCTGGCGGGACAGCAGATACTCCATGGCGCTGCGGTCAGCTTTGATCCTGTCCGCGAACATCTCTAGCCTGGCCAGAATGTCTGCCGGGACAGGTCCCAAAGCAAAGATCTGGAAGTTGGGCTGGACAATCACCTTGTACTCTGCGTCCAGCTCCTCTTCCCCACCGTTGCCCCTGCGCGCGGTGGCCTCCGGGCCGAGTGGGATGTCCAGCACGGGCGCCGCGCTGAAGTTGACGCGAAAAGCCAGCAGTCGGTCTTCCTCGGAGGATATATCGAGCAAGCCCATCCAGTGCAGAGGGCCACTGAGCGCGTGGTCTACGAATGCTGCCTGAATAGCCGTCAGACTGCGGGCCTGTCCCTTGATGCTCGCGGGGCGCTCGTCCGAGGCGCGAAGCAAATGGGAGGTGCTGGAGTCAAACAGCAGCC